>DASXJI010000338.1:0-3113 GCA_036497495.1 Mycobacterium sp. | reverse complement strand
CGACCGTGGCCAGCCGGGTCATCCCGACATCCACCCCGGCCTCCCGCTCCACCACCGGCAGCGGTGACGAGGGCACGTCGACAAGGAAACTGGCGTAGAACCGACCGTCAGGTTCCCGAATGATCGTGACGCTGGAGGGTTGCGAGGGTAGGTCACGCGACTAACGCACCCGCACCTCGCCCACCTTCGCCACACACAGTCGGCCGCTGCCGCGGACCGAGAAGCCGTTGCGGGTGAGCCGGAACGACTGCCGATGATCCTTGCGGGATTTCCTGCGCGGCCTACCGACCTTGCGGCCCCTGCGTTTCCCGGTGGCCGAGTCGAAGAAGTTGCGCCAGGCGCGGCGGGAATCGTTGACCGACTGCACCAACGCCACACTAGGCACCTCAGCCAGCCACGCCCGAGCCTCGGTCGTCTTGGCCATGGTGATCACGCGGCGCTGAATCTCGGTATCCGACAACTTGATCCCGACCCGATAAGCCTCATCGCGGACCCGCAGCGCGTCGTTGAACACCACCCGGACGCATCCGAAGACCCGCGCCAGCAGCGCCTGCTGGACTCGTGTCGGTTCGATGCGGTACCGGTAACGCATCTGCATGCCCCGCCTCTAAGGCTCACCTATGACAACCCAGACCTATCGCCCGCCCGACCAGGCGCCGTTCTATTTCGCCGACTCCGCGGCGGCGCACCGCTGTCGATCATCAAGCCATATATCGAGAGACAAGCCCGACCACCTAAGCCGGGCTCCGCCCAACGATGGACGCGATGGGCTCGCCCGGGACTGAAGTCAGAGGCTTGCGCCCAAGAATCCGGTCAGGGGCCAGCGCTCGGCAGGTCGGGTTCGAGGACCTGGATCGTCCCACTGGTGCCGTCGACCTCGATCAGCGCCCCTGGCGCCAGACGCCGCGTCGCATGGTGAACATCCACCACGCAGGGGATACCGAATTCGCGTGCCACCACCGCGGCGTGCGACATCGGTCCACCCAGTTCGGTCACGACGGCGCCCGCGTAAGCGAACGCGGCGGTGTAACCCACGTCGGTGACTTCGGCGACCAGGACCTCGCCGGCTTCGAGGTCGTCGATGGTCTCGGGCCTGACGATCCGGACCCGTCCGCGGACTCGGCCCCCACTCACGCCGACGCCCGTCAGCTCCTGCCCGGGGACAAGCACACTTGCCTCGACGGTGGCGGGCCGCCAGTCGCCGCTGAAGACCGCGGGCGGCGCCACGCCGGCCAGCCTGCTCTGTTCGGCGCGGCGGCGCGCAACCACCCCGGCCACATCGGCGGGAAGCGCGTCCAGCTCGTCGACCAGCAGATAGAACACGTCGTCGACCTTCTCGATCACCCCCGAATCGGCCAGCCGGCGTCCGAGCTCACGAAGTAGGCTGCGCAGCAACCAGATCGCGCGCACCATGCGGTCTCGACGGACCTCGCGGTCCCGAACATGACGGGCGGCCAGCGAAGCCACCGGTCGGGCGCGTCGCCGGATCACTGGGCGGCTTGGCTCCGAGCGCACCGGCGTGTCAAGTGATTTCGCCACCATGCGGAGCAATAACTCGGGGTCGTCGGCGTAGCTGAACGACCGCATCTCCAGCTCCCCGGGACCGCGGTGTCCAAACGATTTCAGCTCGGCGAGCACGGCCCGGTGGAACTCCGGGGCCTGGGCGGCCAGCTTGTCGAGATGCTCGCCACCGCCGGCCAGGATGCGCAGGACGTTGGGATCGCGTCGCGCGGCATCCGCCAGTCGATACACCGCGCTCAACGGCCCCGCACTGGCTAACTCCTGGCCGACCGACAAGGTCATGTCACGGCCGTTGAGCCCACGCAGGACCACGCTGAGGGCGGCGATAGCCATGAACGATCCGGATGCCAGCACCCAGCCGTCGATCACATGGTCGCGGGCCAACAAGATCAAGCTCTGCAGTCGCTCGTCGGTGAGCTGTGAAAGGTCGCCCACCGCAAGCTTTTCCAGACGGTCGATGTCGTCGACGAAATCACGTGTGTCGAGGGGCGCGCCGACAGTCAGGCCGGCCAGGTTCACCCCGAACACACCCAGGTCGCGGATCGTCCGCAACGGGCCTGCCGCACCGCCGGATCCGCGCGGCAACTGCTGATCGCCGTATATCGGCATGGCCGCCGCACTGGGGCCGAAGTACTGGCTCTGCTGAACCACCGTCTCAGGCTTGACGAATGGCACGACTCCGGCCATGTAATGGGCGGTCGTGATGGCGCCGTACAGGCGGTGCGCAAAGACTCCGACGGTGCGCGTTGCCATCTCGCGCTGGATCAATCCGCCCGGCCGCAAACGTCCGGCGATGACCGCGCCCGAGGCACGCAGCCCCTTGACGGTCACTGACGCCGATGACGGCGAGAAGGGGCCCGGCAGCGCCTCCGACAAGTTGGTGGCCAGATACGTCGGGAATCGCGGGTCGATCGGCGTGTCGAATTCGCCGTTACCGCCGTCCGGGCCGGCCAGCACCGGCGACACCCCGTCGGCCGCCGGTATGTCGACCGCCGGGACGTCCTGGACAGGAATGAGCCGCCACGGCAGCGACGTCGACCACGGGCCGACACTCACTCGGCCGCGCACCGCCAACGCGATGTCCTGGAGGCATTCCGGCGCGGTCCAGGCCGGCGTGAAATTCCATTTGTCGCCCAGCAGCGCGGTATTCATCGGCGGCGCAGTGCGCAGCAGGTCAAGCTCGGGTGCCAAGCTCAGCCCGCGTGGCAGCCGTCCCACCCGCACCAAGGGGCGCCCGAGTTCCGCCGCGATCTCACCGAAGGTGAGCTCGCCCGGTGCGGCGAGGTTCACCGGCCCACTGCCGATGCCCGGATCGATTGCCGCGCGGACGAAGACCCGGTGCGCGTCGTCGCTGTGCACGACCTGCAAGATGCGACGCGCCGAGCCGCCCGCATCGGGGAACAAGGCCGATGACAACGCTTTTCGCACCCAGTTATCCACGCCCCGACCGAGGATCGCCGCACTTCGGATCACCACCCACTCGGCACCGCACGCCGCGACCATCGCTTCGGCGCGGGCCTTGTCTTGCCCGTGCAGCGAAACCGGTTGCAGCTGATCGGCTTCCGTCGACGGTGTGGCGGCGTCTCGATTGG
>DASXJI010000337.1:0-5311 GCA_036497495.1 Mycobacterium sp. | reverse complement strand
TGGTGCGGGGCGTCCATGTTGAGCATGACGTTGCGCTGCAGTTCGACGTTCTCGCGCGTCATTTCCTTGGGCCAGGTCGGGATGGCGCCGTTCTGCCAATTGGAGAAGATGTCGCTGCGGCGCGAGACTTCCTTGACGTCGACGTGCTTGGTGACGATCCAGTAACCGTTGTCCTCGAAGCCTCCGCAGCCGTCGGGCACGCTGACCCAATGGATCGGCTCGGACCGGCGAAGCTCGGCGAGTTCGTCAACCGGAAGTCCGGCCAGGTTGACGTCCGGATCGAGGAAGTCGAAGTCGGCCGGAATGCTAGGGGGTGTCATAAGGGATCTCCTGAACTACAACGTGTTCTAGTGCCAGTAAAACATGCTCTCGCCGCAGACCAAAAGGTGTCAGGGCATCGTCGCTTGTCAGGGTAATGAAACGTGTTCTAGCCTGACCTCATGGGTAACCCGGTAATTGTTGAAGCCACCCGCAGCCCGATCGGCAAGCGGGCCGGGTGGTTGTCAGGACTGCACGCCACTGAGCTGTTGGGCGCCACGCAGAAGGCGCTCGTCGAGAAGGCCGGCATCGACGCCGGGGACGTCGAACAGATCGTCGGCGGCTGCGTGACACAGTACGGCGAGCAGTCCAACAACATCACCCGCGTCGGGTGGCTCGTTGCCGGGCTCCCCGAGCACGTGGGCGCCATGACCGTGGACTGCCAGTGCGGAAGCGGCCAGCAGGCCAACGGCCTCGTCGCCGGCCTGATCGCCGCGGGGGCCATCGACATCGGCATCGCATGCGGCATCGAGGCGATGAGCCGGGTCGGCCTGGGCGCCAACGCCGGTCCGGATCGCGGCATCCTGCGTCCTGCCTCGTGGGACATCGACTTGCCCGATCAGTTCACCGCCGCCGAGCGGATCGCCAAGCGCCGCGGCATCACCCGCGAGGAGATCGACCAGTTCGGGTTCGACTCGCAGCGCAAGGCCAAGCAGGCCTGGGCCGAAGGCCGCTTCGACCGCGAGATCAGCGGCATCGAGGCCCCGGTGCTCGACGAGAACAAGCAACCGACCAGCGATCGGCACGTCGTCACCAAGGACCAGGGTCTGCGCGACACCACGCTGGCGGGCCTGAGCCAGCTCAAGCCGGTCCTCGACGGCGGGATCCACACCGCGGGCACCTCGTCGCAGATCTCCGACGGCGCCGCCGCCGTGCTGTGGATGGACGAAGACAAGGCCAAGGCCCTCGGACTGCGGCCGCGGGCCCGCATCGTGAGCCAGGCGCTCGTCGGCGCCGAGCCGTACTACCACCTCGACGGCCCGGTGCAGTCGACGGCGAAGGTGCTCGAAAAGGCCGGTATGAAGATGGGCGACATCGACATCACCGAGATCAACGAGGCATTCGCCTCCGTCGTGCTGTCCTGGGCGCGGGTGCACAACCCGGACATGGACAAGGTCAACGTCAACGGCGGTGCGATCGCGTTGGGTCACCCGGTGGGCAGCACCGGCAGCCGGCTGATTACCACCGCGCTGCACGAGTTGGAGCGCACCGACCAGACCACCGCGCTGATAACCATGTGCGCTGGTGGTGCGCTGTCGACCGGCACCATCATCGAGCGCATCTAGCGCCCGACGACGATGCAGTCGGGGCACCCCCAGCCGCGCTGCGGCGAGGGGACGCGAAGCGCGATGAGGAGGAGGCGGGCAATCGGATGTCGGTTTCTGACGAGGACCGCATCGCGGCGGCGCAGGCCTACATCGACGCGCTGGCCAGTCACCACGGTGACGAGGTCCCGTTCGCGCCGGACTGCGTTCGGATCGAGATGGGCATCAAGACCGGGTTCTCCGGAAACCACTTGCGGCGCAGCCTGAATCGCGGCCCGCAATTCCGGATCATCGAAGCCTGCACACCACCGGAGTTCGAGGTCGACGGCGACCGGGTGCGAGCACAGTTCGATGTGATCACCAAACCCGCGCTCGCCGGACGGCGAGTATGCAGCCATATCGACGAGACGTTTCTCATCGTGGACGGCAAGATCCACCACATCAACGCTCAGATGCGCCCGTTCATCCAGCGAACCTAAGATCGATGTCATGGCCGAGAAATCACGACCGCGCTACATGAATGCGGTGTTCGCTGACACTTTCATAAAGTGGATGTCCCGAATCAACACCTTTTTCTATCGCCGCGGCGGCGGCGAGGGACTGGGCAGCACCTTTCAGAAGATTCCGGTCGCCCTGCTGACCACGACGGGCCGTAAGTCCGGGCAGCCTCGAGTCAGCCCGCTTTATTTTCTGCGCGACGGCGATCGGGTGATCGTGGCTGCGTCGAAGGGCGGTGCCGATAAGAACCCGATGTGGTATCTCAACCTCAAAGCCGACCGGAAGGTTGCGGTCCAGATCAAAAAAGAGGTGCTCGACTTGACCGCACGGGACGCCACCGACGAGGAGCGCGCCCACTACTGGCCACAGCTGGTCAAGATGTATCCGTCCTACGACGACTACCAGTCCTGGACGGACCGGACGATTCCGATCGTCATCTGCGACCCCGCGCGGTGACGATGCGGGCCGCGACGTGGCCCGAGAAGGAGCCGCGCAATCGGAATTGGTCGAAGACGTGACGGAGCGACCTGTCCCCACGCGAGTGGCCGGCACACGGCGGAGGGTTGCGGACGGCGCAGGCACACTTCGGCTACCGGCACCCGGGGTGACCTGACCGGGAATGCCGTGAGGACGTCTCCCGGCGGGTTTTCGCACTGGGATTTTCGTACTGGAGGGTCTGATGAAGGTTCTGATCACGGGGGGCACTGGATTCGTGGGTGCATGGACGGCGAAGGCCGTCCAGGATGGTGGACACCAAGTCAAATTTCTCGTGCGAAACCCCGATCGCCTGCACACCAGCGCTGCGCAAATCGGCGTCGATGTAGGCGACCACGTCGTCGGTGACATCGCTGACTCAGACAGCACTGCCGCGGCGCTACGGGGTTGTGACGCCGTCATTCATTGCGCAGCAATGGTTTCCACCGACCCCGCCCGCAGCGAGGAGATGCTGCGCACCAACCTCGAAGGCGCCCGCAACGTGCTCGGAGGGGCTGCCGCCGCGAAGATGGATCCGATCATTCACGTCTCGAGTTTCTCGGCGCTGTTTCGGCCCGGTCTAGCGTTGCTGCATGCGGACCTGCCCGTGGTCGGCGGGTCCGACGGGTACGGCAAGTCCAAGGCCATCGTCGAAGCGTATGCGCGAGGTCTTCAGGACGCCGGCGCGCCAGTGAACATCAGTTATCCCGGCATGGTGCTGGGACCACCTGCGGGTGATCAGTTCGGTGAGGCAGCCGAGGGCGTGCAGGCAGCGCTCAAGATGCGCGGTGTGCCTGGGCGCAGCGCCGCCTGGATCGTGGTGGACGTCCGTGACCTCGCCGCCTTGCACGTCGCGCTATTGCAGCCGGGCCAGGGACCGCGCCGATACATGGCCGGTGGCCGACGCATTGCGGTGGATCGCCTCGCATTCCTGCTCGGTGCCGCCGCTGATCGCAACCTCGTGGTTTATCCGGTCCCCGATGTCGGACTGCGCGCCCTGGGGCGCTTGTTCGACGTCATCGTCGATCATCTGCCGTTTGAGACTCCGATCAACTCCGCGGCGATGCAGTACTACACCCAGATGCCGCCCGCAGATGACACCCCTGCCGAACGCGACCTCGGCATCACGCAACGGGACGCGGCGCAGACACTCGCCGACACGATCGACGGGCTGCAGGAGGTTGGCCGCATTTAGGTCCGCCCTACCGGAAGTACCGCGACGCCGCCGAACGGAAGATCCCGCTGGTGGTGTGTGAACCGACTTAAGTGAACCGGTGAATTCGGTTAACTCCGAAGGCCGTTCACGGTAGATTCCCTCACGGGCATGCGGTCAGGGGGATGATGATCAATTCGCGCCGCTATCGTCTCGTTGTCGTGGGACTGTTGTCGACCGGGTTGATGTGCGCCGGATCGGCGCTGGCCTGGGCCGACGACGGATCGATTGTGCTGGACTTCGTCCGGCACGGAGAGTCGATCGACAACAACGCGGGCATCATCGACACAGTGCCACCGGGAACCGATCTTGACGCGGCCGGCGTGCATCAGGCTGATGAAGTCGCCGCCCTGATCCAGGGCGAATACGGCAGCAGCATCGCCAACGTCGTCGCGTCCGACGAAGCGCGGGCCGTGCAAACCGCGGCGCCATTGGCTGACTTGCTGCACGTCAGCAACCCTGTCGAGCAATTGTCCGGGCTCAACGAAATTCCCGCCGGGGCGTTCGAGGGCGCCCAGACCAACAGCCTCGAGGGAATCCTGTACCTACTAGGCCCGCTGTCGTGGGCGTTCGGCCTGGACCTCGTTCCGGACCTGGGCGACCCCAGCGTCAACGGCGTCACCTTCGACGAGGCGTTCAGCAGCGCCGTTCAGACGATCTACAGCGGGACCGACGTCACCGGCGCCGGCACCCCGACCGATGTCGCACTCTCCAGCGAGGGAGCGATCGCTGTCTGGACGCTGATGAACGTCAAGAACCCGGATTTCTCCGTCCTGCTGCAAGATGTGGAGAAGACCGGCGGATTGCTCTCCAACGCGGGTCAGGTTGTGGTGCAAGGCGATCCGACGGATGGCTGGACGTTGGTCAGCTATGACGGCGTCGCCGTCCCGCAGGATCCAGGACTGAGCACCGAGCTTTTCGTCGACTTCCGCAATCTGATCGAGGCGCCGCAATTCGCCGGCTACGACATCTACGAGACTCTGCTGACCGGTAATTCGGCGACGATCGATGCCGCGCTTCAGACCGGCCTCAGCCAAGTCGACGCGGCGCTGAGCCAATTCCCGGTCGAGGTCTTCGATCAGATCGTTGCCGCCTTCGGCGGCAGCATCTGAGTCGCGACACCGAGATGTATAAGCCACGCTGGGTTGCTGTTGGGCTGCTGTCGGCGGCCCTGCTGTCGATGGGATCGGCGACAGCCTGGGGCGACGACGGGTCGATCGTGCTGGACTTCGTGCGGCACGGCGAGTCCGGCGACATGACCGCGATCAACACGCTGGTGCCAGGCCCCGACCTCACCGATACCGGTGAACTGCAAGCCCAAGATGTCGCGGATGTGTTGGAGCACAATGGCATCGACGATGGTCAGGTCACAGGAAACCGCAGCGCCGTTGATTGAGGCACTGAACAACGGCAGCGGTGTCCCTGTTGGATTCTTGGCCGGGCTCAACGAAATCAATGCAGGGATTTTCGAGGGCCTGCCGGTGGATGTCGGCGACGTTCCATTGGGCGGTGCGCTGTATCTGCTCGCGCCCGCGTTATGGAC
>DASXJI010000336.1:0-3730 GCA_036497495.1 Mycobacterium sp. | reverse complement strand
GACTACGTTGAAAAATAACCTCGAACATTGAGCATCGACTCCTCACGAGATGGCGTTGATGGAGTTTAGTAGTCGCGGCTTGAACTCTGTGGGAATTGGAATGTAACCGGCGCCAATCAAACCGTCCTGACCCGGACCGATAGCTCTCTGCAGGAAAGCCCGGACGGCCGTGCCGACCTTCGGATCCGGATACTTCGAGCACACGATCTCGTACGTCGCCAGCACGATCGGGTACGCGCCGGGCTGGTTGGGCCGGTAGAACGAGATGGTGTCGAGGGCGAGATCGTCGCCCTTCTTGATGAACCAAGCCGCGGAAATCGTCTTGCCCACTGACTCGGGACTGATCTTCACCGGGTCCGGACCGGCCGACGTGATGATGCTGGCCACATTCAAGTTGTGTGTCTGAGCGAACGACCACGCGAGATAGGTGACCGATCCTTCGGTGTTTTTGACGGTATCGGCGGCGCCATCGTTGCCGACGGCGGGCTGACCGACTCCGCCCTTGAACTTCCGCCCGGCCGGAAAGCCCCAGGTGCCCTTGGAAGCGGTGTCGAGATACTTCTGGAAGTTGTCGGTAGTCCCGGACTCGTCGCCGCGGAACACGACGTGGATCGGCTCGTCGGGCAGCTGCACACCCAGATTCTGTAACGCAATTGCGCCGTCGTTCCACTGGGTGATCTGTCCGTTGAAGATCTGCGCCGCGGTCAAACCGTCGAGGTTCAACGACGTCACGCCCTTGACGTTGAAGGCGATCGCGATCGGGCTGACCAACAGCGGCAAGTTCCACGTGGCCGAACCGCACCGCTGCTGCGCCTTGGTGTACTCGTCGGCGCTCAGCGTGGAATCGGACCCGGCGAAATCGCTTTTGTTGTCGAGAAAGTCGCGGATGCCGGCGCTCGAATCGTCCGCGGTGTAATTGAGGGACTGTCCCGGGCAGGCGTGTGTAAACGCCTTGATGAATTCGCTCATCGCATTCTTCTGTGCGGTGGATCCACTGGCGTTCAGGTCCGACTTGCCTCCGCAGGTCACTTTCACCGGAGCCGGGCTCGTCGTTCCCCCGCCGGAGGCGTTGTTGTGACCACCGCACGCCGACAAAAGCAGCACACCAGTGATGAGAATGCTCAGTGCGGCGTTAAATCGATTGAGCTTCAATCCAATTCCTTCAGACGGTACAGAGAAGATGACCGAACCGGCGCATCGCACGCCGCACCGCTAGTCGCTCGCATCCATGAGGCATGGTAACAAGATTCGCACTTCGGTCATTATGCCCAGCCTCCGCTGACGCGCGATAGTCACGATTTCGGCCCCAGTTTTCCGCCCGTTCATGTTCCCGACGCGCGTTCCAGGGTCAGCGCGCATGTGCGCAACGGAAAACTGCCCGACAGCCTCCGATGCGCTGGAAGGCTCAGGGCCGTCTGGCGTTTGATATCGAAAAGATCACAGGTCGGTGCGGTTAATCACACGTCAACTAATTCTCAGCCAGGTTGCCGATCCGGCATCTGCCCAGGTGGAAGTGGTGGCCAGCCCGTCATGCAAGGTGGGCGCGGCCAAGACACGGCACGCGACGCGCTTCACCAACCCACCCCAAACGCCTCCTGGGAAGTACCGTGGGAATTGCGCACGCCGATTGGAGGTTGGTCATTGCAGACCGGCCTGTGACGCCGATCACCGAAATTGAAAATGTCTCCGCGCCAGTCACTGCGAGACGCCCCGACGACCGTGTCGGGTCACTTAAGGACAGAAACGTGCTGACGACCATGAGCCACGTCAAACTTGGCAATCTGACAAATCCCGGCTTCCTGACGACGCGAGCCTGGGGCACCCTCCGGGCTGTCGTTCAGGGTGTGGCGCCCACGAAGGCGGCGGCCGCTGTCCCGACCGTCACCCTCCCGGCTCAACAGGCACCGGTTACTCCTGGTCACACACCCATGCTTCGCGGCGCTGAGCGCTGCTAGGGCTGACGCTCCAGCCGTCGCGAACTCACGAACTCGCGGGGTGTCCCACTTAGCGGATCGTCGAATTCAATGCGCTGTGCGAGCAGCTGCAATGGCGCGGAGAAGTCTTCGGCGGCCACGTCGACGACATTGGGATACAGCGGGTCTCCGTAGATCGGCAGGCCCAGGGATGTCATATGCACACGAAGCTGGTGAGTGCGCCCGGTCCGCGGTGTCAGCCGGTACAGACCATCGGACGACTGGGGGCACGCCCCCTCGCCGCTGCGCGGCTGGGGGTGCCCCCACCCGCTTACGGGGGACAGCTCCACCAACGTCTCGGCGTTGGGCTCGCCGGCTTCCTCGACGGCCTGAAAATTGCTGCGGCGCTTGATGATACGACTACGCACCACTCGCGGCAACACGACGTTCGGGTCGACCGCCGCCCTCGCTAAATACGTCTTGTGCACGGCGCCACGGGCGAACAACGTCTGGTAGGCCCCGCGAACCTCGCGGTGGGTTGTGAACAGCAGCACCCCGGCCGTCAGGCGATCCAGCCGGTGAGCCGGGCTGAGCTCGTCTAGGCCGAGTCGCCGGCGAAGCCGCACCAGCGCACTCTGCGCGACGTGGCGCCCGCGGGGCATGGTGGACAGGAAGTGCGGCTTGTCGACGACCACGATGTCCTCGTCCTGGTACAACACCGGAATGTCGAACGGCACCGGCACTTCGTCGAGCAGATTGCGGTAGAGGTAGACGACCGCACCGGGCGGCAACACGGTGGCCGGGTCCAGCACCGCACCGTGCTGATCGACGACCTCGCCGGCGACCGCCTTCGCGGCGACATCGGGCCCGAACCGCCTGGCCAGCTCGTCGCCCAGAGGTCCGCCGTGCACCCTGAGCCGCGCCGGACCCAAGCCGTCGCGTGGCGGTAGCGGCGGGCGCCTCAAGTCAGCGGCACCGGCTCGAGAATCTCGGCTCGAGCCTCTGGTGCGCTGGCCCGCAGCGCATCCGCGGACGCATCGTCCGGCTGGGCCTGCGACAGCACTTCGGCCTCCACCCGGGCGACGTAGGTCTCGACCTCTCGGTCGATGTCGGCGGTGGTCCAGCCCAAGATCGGCGCGACGATGTCGGCCACCTCGCGGGCGCAGTCGACGCCGCGATGCGAGTACTCGATGGCGATGCGCGTCCGCCGGGCCAGGATGTCTTCCAGATGCAGCGCACCCTCGGCCACTGCGGCGTACGCCGCTTCGACCCGCAGGTAGCCCGGTGCGGCGGCGATCGGATTGAGCAGGTCTCGGTGGTCGGCCGCCAGCGCGAGCACTTCGCTGAGCAACGACCCGTAGCGGTCCAGCAGATGGCGCACTCGGTATGGGTGCAGTCCCGCGATCGCGCCGACATGCTCGGTCTGGTTGATCAGCGCGAAGTAACCGTCGGCGCCCAGCAGCGGCACCTTCTCGGTGATCGACGTCGCAACCCGGGCCGGAACATATTGCGCCGCAGCGTCAATCGCATCGGCAGCCATCACCCGATAGGTGGTGTACTTGCCGCCGGCAATGGCGACCAGGCCCGGTGCCGGCACCGCGACGGCGTGCTCACGGGACAGCTTGGATGTCTCCTCGCTCTCCCCCGCCAGCAGCGGCCGCAGGCCGGCGTACACTCCGTCGATGTCGTTGTGCGTCAACGGAGTAGCAAGCACGGTATTAACGGTGCTGAGAATGTAGTCGATGTCGACCTTGGTGGCGGCCGGATGCGCGAGGTCCAGATTCCAGTCGGTGTCCGTGGTCCCGATGATCCAGTGG
>DASXJI010000335.1:0-2396 GCA_036497495.1 Mycobacterium sp. | reverse complement strand
ACCGCGTAGCGCAGGATCGCGATCGTGAACGGCACCATCGACACCGCGAACCAGCCGGCCCTGCCGTGGTCGCGCTCGAATGCCCACAGCCCGTAGCAGACCACCACCGCGGTGGCCGACATCGTCCAGACGAACCGCAGGTAGGTGCTGGTATAGCTCTCCAGCGACTTGCGGATGCTGGCGCCGGTACGCTCTGCCAGTTGTAGCTCGGCGTAACGCTTGCCGGCCACCATGAACAGCGATGCGAATGCGGCCGTGAGTAAAAACCATTGGGACAGCGGGATATCGGTGGCTGCCCCGCCAGCGATAGCGCGGAGCAAATACGCCGACGAGACGATACAAACGTCAAGGACCGCTTGGTGTTTGAGCCCGAAGCAGTAGGCCAACTGCATGCCGATGTACACGGCTATTACCACCGCCAGATTTCGGTTGACCCCCCACGCGGTGATCAGCGAGATCACCCCGAGCACCGTCGCCAGCACGTAGGCCAGCCACTCCGGCACGATGCCGGCGGCGATCGGGCGGAATCGCTTGGTCGGGTGTTGGCGGTCGGCCTCGACGTCGCGGACGTCGTTGACCAAGTAAATGGACGAGGCCGCCAGGCAGAACACCCCGAAGGCGAGCGCCACCTTGACCAGTACCTTGGTCCAGTCGTGGTGAACGTCGGTACCCAACGCGGCCAAGGGTGCCGCCGCCACCAGTATGTTCTTCACCCATTGCCGCGGGCGCATCGCCTTGACCGCGCCGACAATCAGGTTGGCCGGCGGTCCGGCTACCTTCTTGCCCACGTCGCCTACCCCTCTGCTCATCGTTGGGCTCCACCTGTCTTCGGCCAGCTGCCCGGCTTCTCCGCGGGCCGCATCCCGGGCCCGCATCGTCGCCAGGCGGGCCAGCGACGGTCGACCCGGGCGGCAGCCCACTCGGCGGCCGCCGCGACGGCCGCGCCGACCGCCACGCCGGTGGCCACGTCACTGGGGTAGTGCACGCCGAGCAGCACCCGGGAGAGCGCCATTGGCGGCACCAGCATGCCAGGCAGCGGCAAACCGGTGACCCGGGCCAGCAGGATGGCCGCCGCGGTGGTCGAGCTGGCATGCGCCGACGGAAAACTCAGGCTGCTCGGGGTGCCGACGTTGACTGCGACCGCCGGGTGACGCGGCCGAGGGCGACGCACCAGCCGTTTGATCACGATGGCCGCGGCGTGCGCGGCGAACGCCCCCGCGCCGGCCACCAGCCAGCCGCCGCGCCGGGCCGGCTGCAGGATCGCGCCGATCGCCGACACCGCCAGCCAGCCGAGGCTGTGCTCACCGAAATAAGACATGGCCCGCGCCACCGCCAGCGCGCCGGGGCGATCCGCCAACGCCGACTGCACGGCGACGAGCACGGCCACTTCGCCGCTCGGCGAAGCCGTTTCAGCCGTGATGTCGGCCATTGCCAGCCGCATTGCGTTTGGCCTGGGCCGACGGAGCCTCCAGGAGCACCGTCTCCCATTTCTCCTTGCTGGACAGCACCGGTAGCGCATCGCGGTAGGCGCGGCGCATCTCGTCGAAGCGGCGCAGCAGCTGCCGTTGGCGGCGCACTGACTGCCACAACAGCGCGAACATCTTGTCCCGGTCACGCTGCCGATAGACGGCGCCGCGGCCGTCGGCCGTGGTGACGGTGGCACCATCCAGGGTGGACAGCCGGAACCACCGGGCGTCCTGGGTCGGCACGTTCAGCTGCGGGCGCTGATGGTGCTCCGGCTCAGCCGTTTTCAGCTGGTGCAGCACTCCACGGATCAGCCGGTAGCCGATGGACACCGGATTCACCGGCGGCTTCATCTCGTAGTTCCGCTGCGACGGCGCCGGCAACTCGTCGGACGATGGCAACACCACCGCATCCGGGTACTGCTTGCGCATCCGATGTACCTCTGGCAGAGCGGATTCCAGGATCGAGAAGATGTGCTCCGGCCCGGCGAGGAAGTCGTCGATCGCCTTGTTCTGGATGGCGACGGTCGAATACTCAAGGCAGGAAAGGTGTTTGAGCGTCGCCTTGAAGTGGCTGCGGACCAGCCCCCGCACGTCGCCGTCCCAGTGCATGGCCGCCACCACCAAACGGTTGCGCAGGTGGAAGTAGGCCTGCCAGTCGATGGCGTCGTCTTTGTCGCTCCACGCCATGTGCCAGATCGCGGCACCCGGCAGCGTCGCTGTCGGGTAGCCGTGCTCGGCGGCGCGCAGCCCGTAATCGGCGTCGTCCCATTTGATGAACAGCGGCAAGGGTTGACCGAGCTCCTCGGCCACGTGGCGCGGGATCATGCAGGTCCACCAGCCGTTGTAGTCGACGTCGATGCGCCGGTGCAGCAGCTGGCTGCGAGGGTTGTTGTCGCTCAACGGGTATTCGGCGAAGTCGTGGTCGTATTC
>DASXJI010000334.1:0-5125 GCA_036497495.1 Mycobacterium sp. | reverse complement strand
TCGGTAACGATCTTTGGTCCCCGCGCGTTGACCGCGGCGCGGGTCTGGTCAGCTGCCCGATCGGGCAGGTAGATCGCGAAGACGCTCACCGCGGCGGCCCCGACACAGAGCAGCACGGCTACCCCGACTGCGATCGCGGCGCGCCGCCGGATGTCTGTCGGACGCCGATCGGTTGCCACACAATGCACTTCGGTCTGCAGTAGTAAATCGGCGAAGGTGCGCTTGCGCGAATCCCACAGCGGCCACAGCCATCCAACGCACACCGAGAGGGTGTCCAGCAGATGGGCGAGTTCCCGCGACATCAGCCGGCCGACTCCGACGGCGGCACCGTCCGGCCGCACCACCTCGAGCCCGAGCAGCGCCCGCCCTAGGTTCCGTCCGAGGATCGCCGGCAGTATCGCCCGGTTGACCATCGTCGCCAGAGCCGCGCCGACGAGGACCGATATCGACACCCACCACCACAAGCTCCGAGACGGCGCCGCCAACCAGACCAGTGCCGTCGTCGCTACAACGGCGACACCCGGCAGTACGTCGACGGCGAAAGCGGCGGCGCGAATGTCCCAGCCCGCCAAGTCATTCGGCGCTGGTTCTTGGACTGCCGGTGCCGCGTCGGTTTCCTCGACCAGCACCGTCACCTCGCTACCTGGTCGAGCTTGGAGATTCGGTACTTGCCCTCGTCTTGCACCATCGTCACCCGCAAGCGGTAGCCCGCTTCCTGATTCTGCGTCTCGGCGTTGGAGACCTTCACGCGCAGGGGCACCAGAATCTCGATGGACCCGTCGGCGTTGTTGCGCTCCACGGCCGCACGCAGATCCGACACCTGTACGTGTGCGTTTGCGGCTTGATAGGCCTCGACCAGCAGCCCGCTGTACAAGATCGCCTGTGAGCGGAAGGCTCCCGCGCCGCATTCGATGATTTTCTGCGCACTGGAGGCCATCGCCCCAATGTCGGGTGCCTGGGTGGCTCCGACGCAGTCCTTCGCTGCCTCCACGGCTGCCGCATCGTGTTGGGCGGCGGTGCGGC
Source organism: Mycobacterium sp. (assembly GCA_036497495.1). GTDB lineage: Bacteria > Actinomycetota > Actinomycetes > Mycobacteriales > Mycobacteriaceae > Mycobacterium. The sequence continues at coordinate 4,102 of DASXJI010000334.1, read as the reverse complement.
TGTCAAGGTGCGAGCGCAGCGCCAGGTAGCCGCCGGCCCCGGCCCCACCGGCGAGCACGACCAGGGCGGCCGCGATTCCGACGAACCAGGTGCGGCCCAGACGCGACGGGGGACCCGCATCGTCCGTTGCCTCAGCGTCCGCCGATTCCGCTAGGTCTTCGGCGTCTGACTCGGTGGTCTCGTCATCGGGTGCATCCTCGGATTCTGGCGAATCCTCAACAGCGTCCGCCGAGGTGGCTTCGTCGGCTGCCGCATCCGGTTCCAGCGCCGTATTGTCCGTGTCGTCCGGGGTCAGCCGGCTGGCGCCAGCATCTCCTTCCATCCGTCATCTCCTGTGTCGCGTGAGTTGTTGACGGAATATTTAGAACCGTCGGGGCCCATCACCTCGCCACTCATCGGACTATAAACGGCGGCTGGAGGCCCGCCCGGAGTGTAGATGCAGGGATTGGGTTGTTGACCGTTGCACTGCACCGAACCCGAGCCCGGCCGCTGCAACGGATCACTTCTGGGCGGCGGTGTCTGCCCTCCAGGCGGTAGCCTATCCGCGGGCAGCGGGTTCAGCCCGTTGTTGACGGACGGCGCAGGGATCACAAAGCCCGGTTTCACCGCCTGGTTGCAGCGCCCCCCGGGGGCCGGGCAGTTCAAGATCTGGTTGGGGTCGCCGTACCACGGGTTGGTCCCCAGCGGCTCATAGGGCTTGCCGCTACGGCACTCCTGCGGCGTGGCGGCCCGTCTGCCCGGGACATCCATACACGGCATGTTGCGCGCGCCACGCACCTCGTTGGACTGGAAGTCCTGCGGGATCCGGCAGTAGTTGTTCTCCCGCAGGGGCGCAATGCTGGTGTCCGATGGCGACCGCCACTCCGGCGCCGGGCGGAACCCGGTCAAACACGGCGCCGGATAGTTGATCGCCAACGTGAGGTCCAGTGCGGCCTGCCGGTCTTTTTCGAATGGAGCGGAGATCGCCTGCACGATCGACCCGAGCTGAGGCAGGAAAACCAAAGTCTGCTCGAGGCCGGGGTGGTAGCGCTTGAGCATGTCGATGACAATCTCGAGATTCGCCAGCGTCTGCGGCAGCGACTCACGGACATCGCTGAACACCGAGTTGAGCTGGTCGGCGGTCGGAGCCGCCTGGGACAGCGCGCTTTTCAGATGCGAGTCGGTTTGAGCAGCCTCGCCACCCAAGATGTTGAGGTTGTGCGCCCATCGCTCGATCGCATTACTCGAGACGGCCTGGCTGTCCAAAATCGGCGCCGAGTTCTGGATGATGTCGTCGACCTGGTTGATGTTGGTCTTGAAATCGCCGACGATCGCCTGGGTGGAATCGACCAGTCGCTGCAGCGACGGGCCCAGCCCGCCGACGGATTCCGCCGTCTCGTCCAGCAGCTGGGCGATCTTGTCCTTTGGCAGCACCGCCAAACCGCGGTTGGCGGTGTCCAGTGCCGGGCCGATCTCGCTCGGCACGGTGCCCTTGGTCATCGTCTGGCCGGGTGAGAAGAACCCGTGCGCCTTGCCCTCCGACACCAGGTCCAGATACTGCTCACCGACCGCCGACACCGAATGCACGTTGGCCGACGCGTCGAGCGGGATCTTGAACTGGCTGGCGATGCTCATCGTCGCCTCGGCACCCTTTTCGGTGGGCTCGACGGCGGTGACCTTGCCGATCGTGATACCGCGATAGGTCACGTTGGACGTCGGGTACAGGCCACCTGAGGCCGGCAACTCGGCCTTCAGCTGGTACTGGCCGATGCCCACCAACGACGGGATGCGTAGGTAGTACACGCCCAGCACCAGCAGCGCCACCGCGGTCAGGATGCCGAAGAGGACCAGCTGGCGCTTGATGAAACGTGTCAGCATTGCCGGTCCGCCCTCTCCACCAGCGGTCCGCCCGGGGCGTCGTTCGGGTTCGGCGTGAACCGCACGTCCGGAATCATCGTCGCCGGGTCGCGACCGTACGACTGCTCCAGCGCCCGCAACGCTCCGGAGAACCCAGTGCCGGTCAGCCATGCATTGTCGACCGCCGACAGCGTCGTGTCGACCTCGAGCGACGAGTTCATGAAGTCACCGCGGATCAGGTCCGGTGCGGTGTCGAGGTCGAACGGCGCTGTGAAGATCAGCTTCAACGCACCGAGCAAGTACGGCGAAGCCTTGCCCAGTTCCCGCAACGGACACTGCAGCAACTGCAGGTTCTGGTGCAACGGGGCCCGAGCCTCACCCAGATACTGGGCGGCAGCCTGGCTGAGCGCTCCCACCGACTCGACCGCGTCGATCAGATGCTTCTGATATTCCGGGGCCGCGAGGAACTTGATCAACGGCGGGAATTCGGTCAGCGCGCGGTCCAGCACATCCGACCTGGGGGCGATGACGGCCAACAGCCGGTTGGTGGAGTCGATGGCATGGGTGATGTCGTCGCGTTGCTCATTGAGCTGGCGGGTGAAGGTGTCCAGTTTGCCGAGGAACGCGCGGATCTGCGGGCCCCGGCCGGTCAGGATCTTGCTGACCTCGTTCTGCAGGACTTCGAGGTTCGGGAGTCCGCCGCCGCGCACGACCATCGCCAGGCTGGCCAGCGTCTGCTCGGTACTGGGATATGCCGACGAGTTCTTCAGCGGGATGGTGTCGCCGTTGCGCAGCATCTGCGGCGACGGGTCGGGCGGCGCGGCCAACTCGATGTGCTGCGATCCCAGCAAGCTGGTCTGACCGATCTTGGCGGTGGCGTTCTTCGGCAGCTTGACGTTCTTGTCCAAGCCCAGTGTCAGGGTGGCCACCCAGTTCTTCAGCTCGATATTGCGGATCGAGCCGACGAAGACATCGGCCACCATGACCTTGCTGTTGCCGTTGATCGCCAAGGTGTCAGGCATCTGCACGTACACGGTGTAGCCGCCGCCTCCGCCGCCCGGACCGCCGGGGAGTGCGACGTTCGAGATGCCGCGCCAGCCGCACGAGCTCAGCACCATCGCAGCCACCGCAAACACCAGACCCCGCCAGATCCGGTGGCGGACTTGGCTCATCGTCGGGCGCCTCACTAGCTGTTGGTTCGGCTTACTCCTCGCGCGGAGCGCGCTCGTCGTGCGCCTCACTGGCCCCCTCCCGGTGCGGATGCTGCCTCAGCGGGTAGCGCTGGCCCGGGCGCCTGACCCGACAGCGGCGACGGTCCAGGCGCCGGCGTCGGTGCCACCGGGCCGGGAATCACGCCGGGCGCCGGCAGCGGCGGCGGTATCGGCGCCGGGTTGCCCGGCAATCCGATATACGGCGCCGGCCCGAGAGGCTGCTCGTCGTAAGCATTCTGGTATCCCGGCGGGGTCTGCAGGTTCGACTGCACCGGCGCGATGTCCGGGCCGCCCATCAATTCGGCAAGCGACTCGGGGGTCATCAAGCTCGCTGTGACCGGCCCGACCTTGACGCCTTGCATGCCGGGCGCGGTGATCCAGCCGTGCTGGGTGTTGCGGTGCGAGGTCGGGGTGTCGGGCACCCAGATCCCCGGCACAGTGGTGTCTTTGTAGCCATCCGGCGGATGGAGCCGGTTCTCGGAGTAGGCGACTTCCTTGGGCAATGTTGCGGCGAGACTGAACGGGTTGATGCCGAATGGCAGGTAGTTGAACTTGATCGAGTCGAGAACCGGCGCCAGGTACTGCGCACACAGCTCGGCCGATTCCTGATATCCCAGCCGGCTGCCGGCCTGAATGGCGCTGCAGAGAAATTCCATCGGGTTCGCGAAGCCCATCGTGCCGACCGTCCCGGCCGGCTGCCCGACGATGGCACTGTGCGCCGGGTGGTAGATGAGGTTCGCATTCGACAGCGCGGTTGGCGCAATGTGCAGAGCCGTTTCCAGTCCGGCCAGCGGCTCGGGTTGGACCAGGGCGTTGGTCGTGTCAGCGAGGTTGTTGATGTCGTGCGTCAACACATCGCGGTTCTTGTCCAGGAACGGCCGCACCGTGGTCAACAGTCCATCGAACTGTTGGATCGCGTTGGCCAGGTCGCGATCGGAGCCGGTCAGGCTGTTGGTGAACTGCGCCAGGTTCTTGTTGAGCGCCACGAACTTCTGATCGTCGGCGTGCAGCGCGTTGACGAACAGCGCAAGGCTGCGCACCACTGCGAAGAAATC
>DASXJI010000333.1:0-6419 GCA_036497495.1 Mycobacterium sp. | reverse complement strand
GACGTAGTTGCATCGTTCGCATAGTCCGAGCCCGTTGCCCGCGCTTGTTTCACCGCTTCCTGCCCACGGTCGCGCATGGTCGCGGTGGCGGATCGGTGCGTCGCAGTACGGTGTGCGGCATCGCTGATCCCGTAGCCCGATGAAGGCAGCCAACCCCCGTGGGAAGAGTCGGGCTCTGGATTCCATTGCCACCAGGGCGCCGGACTTCGGATGGGCGTAGAGCCGGCGCAAGATTGCGCGGGACCGTTTGTCGCTGACGGCACCTGAAACTAAGTCCCGCGCAACGGCCGCCGGGATGGGACCGTAGCCGCTTACGGTGGCAGGGGCGTTGGACCCACCAAACAGCGCTTCGTCGGACAACACCAGATTGACCGCGATCGGGGTCGCCGCTGCCGCGCTTCGCCCGGTGGTCCGTTCGACGAGAGTGTCGGCCATCACCTGGCCACGCGAGCGCCCGTCGGCGCAGACATCGGCTTCCCGCCGTAGTGCTGCGTAGACTGAGACACCTTGAGCCACAGGCAATAACGCGGTCAGATAGGTCATGGTGTCTGGCGCGGGCCGAATGGTCACGGTCCGTTCGGTTTCTGCCTTGGCGGCCCGCTCGACGACCGCATGCGGATCGAGTCGGTAACTGATCGTCTTGGCAGCCGCCGCCACCCGTGCGTCGCCCATGCCCTGCAGTTCGGCTTGGTCGCGGCACAACTCGGCATCCAGGGCCCGCCGGTCATCGACGTCCAAGCACGCACTTTCGCGCACGATCAAGGTGGCCCGCCACTCCGTCAGCACACCTGCCTCTAACGCGGCCAGGGTGTGCGGCATCTCATGCACCAAAGCTTTCGCGAAGCCCAGATGCCGATTACCCCGGGCGGGCGAATCGAGTCGCGCGAGGGCGACCTCACTGGCAACCCCGCGCCCACGCCGTGCGGCCGGTACCCCCGCGGTCGCATCGGCCGCCCGGCGCGCCGCGTCCAGCGCGGCCGCAGCGCGGGCCTGACCCGCTGCTGCAGCGGCTTTTAATCGCTCCAACTCGGCGATGCGCTCGATCAGCGCCGATTCCTCGCTGGCAGGATCGACGAGCGCAATGGATTCGAACATACATTCGATTATGCCACAGTCCGCTGACACAAGCTTGTGGCGCGCGGACCCGCCGGCACTCGATGGAAACCCGGTTCAGCAATACCCGCGGATTCACATCCCGTGCCGACGTTTGGTGTCAGTCTGAATGCATGACAGATACCGATGGGTTCGTAAACCATACGGTGGCGGGTCTCGCTGAGCCGCAGCCGATGTACAAGGCGTTGCGCGAGTCGACCCCGGTGTTCCGGGCACCGGACGTGGTCGTGCTCAGCCGGCTGGCCGATATCGAAATGGCGCTCAAGCACACCGAGTTGTTCTCGTCGAACATGGATGCCGTCGACCTGGGCAACATCCGGCCGCTGATTCCGCTCCAGATCGACCCGCCCGATCACGCGAAGTACCGCCGAATCCTCGATCCGCTGTTCACTCCGCGGGAGATGGCCCGACGCGAACCTGGCGTCGCCCAGTTGGTGAACGAGATGATCGACCGCTTCGCCGATCGCGGCGAATGTGACTTCCACGAAGACTTCGCCGTACCCCTGCCGTGCACGGTGTTTCTACAGCTGCTTGGCCTGCCGCTGGAAGACCTGGACCAGTTTCTGGAGTGGAAGGACGGGGTGATCCGCCCCGAGGGCGCCGATGGGTACGAAGGCCGCCACGATGCCTCCGCGGGCGTAGCGCAACAGATCTACGACTACTTCGAGCGCGCCATCGACGACCACATCGCCAGCCCCCGCGACGATGTGCTGTCTTCGCTGATCGCGGCCAGGGTCGAGGGGGAACCGCTGACCCGCCACGAGATCCTCGACATCTGTTTTCTTTTCCTGATCGCCGGGCTCGACACGGTGACGGATTCTCTTGACTGCTTCTTCGTTTACCTGGCCCGCCACCCCGACCATCGTCATCAGCTCGTCGAGCAGCCCGACGTCCTGCCGAGTGCCATCGAGGAGTTGTTGCGCTGGGAGACACCGGTACCCGGCGTCGCGCGAGTCGCGATGCAGGACGTCGAGGTGGGCGGCTGCCCGATCAGCAAGGGGGAGCGGATCAGCCCATTGCTGGGCGCGGCGAACACCGACCCAGCCGAGTTCCCCGACCCGGAGCTGGTCGACTTCCGCCGAAACCCGAACCGGCACCGCGCCTTTGGCGGCGGCCCGCACCGCTGCCTGGGCTCGCACCTGGCCCGAATGGAGCTGCGGGTGGCCATGCGCGAATTCCATCGGCGCATACCCGATTACGAGATCAAGCCCGGCACCGAGTTGACTTACACTGCTGCGCTGCGGTCGGTGGAGTCGCTGCCGCTGACGTTTCCGGTGCCAGCATCGTGACGCGCCGCGACGATGCAGAGCGTAGCGATGAGGAGGAGCGGCGCCTATGACTAGGGTGGCCGTCGACGCAGATCGCTGTGAGGGACACGGGCGTTGCTACACCTTGGCGCCGGACATCTTCGACGCCGACGAGGTTGGGCATGCGATCGTGCTTGTCGAAGACGTCTCCGGTGAGCGCCAGGCGCAGGCCGCCGACGCGGAGCGCAACTGCCCGGAGGCCGCGATCACCTTGTCGTGAGTGCCTTACTCCTTGTCGGAGCCGACTAGCGGTCGCCTCACCACGGATCCCTTGATGCGGTGCGTCACCGACGCCCACGCCGACGGCGAATAGTGGGTGGTGACTTCTTCGAACCCGTCGATCCGGCGCACGGTGAGCACGCCAGTCTGCTCATTGACGGTGAGCTCGTCGTTCTCGGCCGCGTGGACCTCTTCGCCGTCAAGCAGCCGGATAACGAACACGACGCTGTCCTCTCATCAGAGCGCAGCCTCGCCCGGTCGGCTGGGCGTGGGATGTGATCCATTGTGGGGCGGGGGCGTGAACGGTGCGGAAACGCCGCATGACAACCAACCGCGGGCTCCAGCCGCCAGTCGAAAAAAGTGGGTTGACCAGCGCATGGGACGCCAGGTGCGGGCATTGCCGACCGGAGTTCCCCGTCTGTTAGTAGGTTAGGCTAAATTTACTAAGCGTGACCGAAGTTGACGTCGAAGCCAATCAGGCATCTGCGAAGTCACTGCCATTTTCCTTACCGGTCGACACCACCCCCGCGGACCTAGCGGCCGAGTTGGTTGCAGCGCTGCCCGAGCGCGACGGCGAGCAATATCTGCTGTACGAGCGCGACGGCCGATGGGTGTTGGCGATCGGTGCGCTGGCCACGATCGAGCTGGACAGCGACGAACTGCGCATCATCCGCGACGGCGTGACTCAGCGAGAGACTTGGTCCGGTCGACCGGGGCCGGTGCTCGGTGAGGCCGTCGATCGGCTGTTGTTGGAAACCGATCAGGCCTTCGGCTGGATCGCCTTCGAATTCGGCGCCTACCGCTTCGGCCTGCAGGAGCGGCTGGCGCCGCAGACCCCGTTGGCGCGGGTGTTCTGGCCACGCACCCGCATCGTCGTCAGTGACGATGCCGTCCAGCTGTTCAACGCTGACAATCGCCACCGCGAAATCGTCAGCCGGGTGCTCAGTGCGGGTCCGACGCCGACGCCAGTCGCGTCCGAGATCGACGTCGCCGCCGACACCAGCGATTTCCGCGCCCGGGTTGGCACCGCTATCGGCGAGATCGCCGCCGGCATGTATCACAAAGTGATCCTGTCCCGCAGTGTCGATGTGCCGTTCGCGCTGGACTTCCCATCCACATATCGATTGGGCCGGCGGCACAACACCCCGGCACGTTCTTTCCTGTTGCAGCTCAGCGGTTTTCGTGCACTGGGCTACAGCCCCGAACTGGTCGCTGCGGTGCACGACGACGGCGTGGTGATCACCGAACCGCTGGCCGGCACCCGGGCGCTCGGCCGCGGCGCCGCGCGCGATCGGCAGGCCCGCGCGGATCTGGAGTCCAACACCAAGGAAATCGTCGAGCACGCCATGTCGGTGCGAAGCTCGCTTCAGGAGATCGACGAGGTAGCCGAGCCCGGGTCCTGCGCGGTGGTTGATTTCATGACAGTGCGTGAGCGCGGCAGTGTGCAGCACCTCGGTTCGACGGTGACCGCCAGGCTCGGCGCGTCGAAAGACCGGATGGACGCGCTGGAAACGCTGTTTCCCGCCGTCACCGCGTCGGGCATTCCGAAGGCGGCCGGCGTGGACGCCATCCTGCGTCTCGACGAGAGCCCGCGCGAGTTGTATTCCGGTGCGGTAGTGATGTTTTCGGCTGACGGCGGGCTTGACGCGGCGTTGACTCTGCGCACGGTCTACGAACGGGACGGACGAACCTGGCTGCGTGCCGGGGCCGGCATCATCGCCGCGTCAGATCCCGACCGTGAATTCGAGGAAACCTGCGAGAAACTGGCCACGCTGGCACCGCATCTGGTTGCGCGTCGCGCGGCGCTCTAGCCCACGTCGGCGTCCGGCTCGCGTTCCAAATATTCGGCCAGGATCTGGCTGACCAGCGACTCGATGGTCGATTCGATCGACGAAGCCAGGGTGGCGGTGACCGATGCGACGGCCTGGGTGCGAAATCGCACGAGCATGGTGATCAACTCGGCGATTTCGGTGTCGGGGGGCAAGGCTTCCCGAGGCTTGATCCGGTCGGCGACGTGTTCGGCTCCGGCGCGTACCAGCATTTCGCTGATTTGGTCGATCAGCGGAACGATGTGCTCGTGCAGGTCGATGAGCTTGTCCATCTCCATCCCGTAGCCGCGGATCTCGTTGAACGCCTCAACCAGTTTCGGCCGGGTGATGGTGGCTTGCCCGTCATCGAGATGAATCACCTGCAGTTGGACCAAGCGGTCGAAGGCCTTGGCGTCGTTGATGAGTCGTTGCGCCTCGGCCAACGGCATGGTCTGGGATTTCTCGCTGGTCCAGGTACCGACGATCGCGGTTTCCAGGCCGAGCACGTCGCCCAGATCTTTGCCTTCCTCCCAGGCGCTGAGCATTTCTCGGACGTGCGCGATGTTGTATCCGCGGTCGAGCATCGAGGTGATCAGCCGCAGCCGGGTCAGGTGGGTGTCGTTGAACAGCGCGATCCGCCCGACCCGCAACGGTGGCGGCAACAAGCCCCGGTCCCGGTAGACCCGGATGTTGCGGGTGGTGGTGCCGGCCAGCCGGGCCAGGTCCTCGATGCGATATTCCCCGGAGCCCAGTGCACCGTGGGGATAGCGGACAGCGGCGTCGAACAGCTGCGAGACCGCGTTTTCGATGACCTCCCGTGATTGGCGCCGGACGCGTTTGGGGGCGCGCCGCAGGTTCGCCAAAACGCCGGCGATGGTGCCGGTTTCAGCGCGGGGCGGTCGGTCGGGTGCCATCGCTCAGGCCGACGAGCTCACGCGCGCGGCCGTATGTTCGACCGCGTCGTAGTCGGTGTAGCGGAAATCTCGCATCTGCCGAAGATACTGGGTGGCGAACCCCGGGTACATCGACACGTTGCGTCCGTCCTTGGTCAAATACCAACTGCTGCAACCTGACATCCACGTCGTCTTGGTGAGTCGCCGCTGAATGCGTTCGTTGTAGCGGCGCTGCACATCGTGACGGACATCGAGGTAGCGCAGATCGCTGTCCAGGATGGTGGTGATACCGCGGACAGCGTAGTCGAGCTGGCCCTCGATGTAGACCAGCAGCGAATTGTGTCCGGGGCCGGAGTTCGGGCCGGTCATGAAGAACAGGTTCGGATAGCCGTGCGCGCTTGCGCTCTTGTAAGCCTGTGCGCCGCCGGTCCATTCGTCGCTCAACGATCGTCCACCCAGGCCGGTCACCGGGAATGGCGGGCCGGTCAGATGCACGTCGTAACCGGTGGCGAACACGAGGCAGTCCAGGTGATGCTCGATGCCGTCGCTGGTGCGAACGCCAACCGGACTCAATGTCGCGATCGGCCAGTCGATCAGCTTGCAGTTGTCGCGCTGCAGGGCGGGGTAGTAGTCGCTGGATACCAGCATCCGCTTGCAGCCCGGGGTGAAGTCGGGTGTCAGCTGACGGCGCAGCCACGGATCTTTGACCTGACGGTTCAGGTGCACTTTGCCGAGCCGGGCCACCACAGATGTCAACGGGGTGTTCCACACCAGCGCGGTCGCGCTGGCCTCGTGTCCCCAATACAGCGCTTGGCGCGCAAGCTGTTGCACAGCAGGGACTTTGGCGAAGACCGTCTGGACGGCGGGCGGCGTCGCGAAGTCGAACCGGGGGAGCACCCAGCCCGGGGTGCGCTGGAATACCTTTACGAAATCGGCCTGCTTGACCAGTTCGGGGATGATCTGGATCGCGCTGGCGCCGGTACCGATGACTCCGACCCGCTTTCCGGTGAAGTCATAGTCCTTGTCCCACCGGGCACTGTGAATCTTGTGGCCTTGGTAGGTATCGATGCCCCGAATGT
>DASXJI010000332.1:0-2042 GCA_036497495.1 Mycobacterium sp. | reverse complement strand
GTGTCCTGGTTGGCGGCGATCACCACCCACGAGCCGTCGGCGCTGCGGTAGATGTTCGAGGGTGCGATGCCCTCCAGGCGGGTGCCGGACGGGCCTCGCACCACTCCGCCGACGTCGTAATCCGGGATTGTGGATTCCTGTACTGCCAAGCATGATTCGTTGAGTGCCACGTCGACCACCTGGCCGCGCCCGGTGACGCTGCGCCGGTACAGAGCGGCCAGCGCTCCCTGTGCTCCGAACATCCCGGCCAGGCTGTCGCCCAGCGACAACGCCAGCCGCGGGGGCGGTCCACCCGGGAAGCCATTCAGGTACCGCAGACCGCTGGCCGCCTCGGCCACCGAGGCGTATCCGGCCTTGTGCGCGTCTGGACCGGTCTGCCCGTAGCCCGACACCCGAACCAGGATGATCCCTGAATTACGTTGGCTGAGAACGTGGTAACCCAGATCCCACTTCTCCAGAGTGCCCGGACGGAAGTTCTCCACCACGATGTCGGATTTCTCGATGAGATCGAGGAACAACTCGCGGCCCCGCGGCCGACGCAGGTCCAAGGTGATGGCCCGCTTGTTGCGGGCGTGCACCGTCCAGAACACGTGATGCCCGTTGACTTCGGCCTGTCCCCAGGTGCGCAACGGGTCCGGCGCTCCCGGCGGCTCGACCTTGATGACGTCGGCACCCATATCGCCGAGCAGCCGGCCGGCGAACGGCCCGGCGATCAGGGTGCCCAACTCGAGCACCCGGATGCCGTCCAGCGGACCGCTGGGGGCTGCTCCTATGCGCCGCTCCTCAGCATCGCTGCGTTCCGCATCGTCGCCGGCGGTCATGTAGTCCCTGCGAACTTGTGCCGCTCCAGCCAATCGGAGACGACAGTGACGGCTTCGCGCAATTTGTCGCGCTGATCCAGACCGGCGTAATAATGTGTGGCGCCGTGGATTTCGTGTATCTCCTTGTCGGGGTGGCCGATTGCCTCGAACAGGCGCCGGGTATGGCTGGGTGTACACGCGTCGTCGGCGAGGTTGCCGATCACCAGCGCGGGCACCGCGATATCACGCCCGCACTGCACCCCGTCGCCGTGCGCGTCGTCGTAGCTCCATTGCGACAGCCAGCTGCGCAGCGTGCAGAACCTGGCGAGTCCGACCGGCCCCATGTTCACCACTTCAGGATCGCCCAGATAGCACGTTCCCGGAACCCGTTCGTTGGGATCGACGGCCGGATCGAGCCACCGCGGGTCGGCCATGGTGCCGTGCACGACGAAGCCGAACTCGTCATCGGGACGGCTGGCGGCTTTCAGTTCGGCCAGCTTGTCCTTGACCCAGGCGGTGATACGGCGGTTGCGGTCGATCTGGGCTTGCCGGTAGCGGGATAGAAACTCCTCGCTGTAGGGGGGCTGGTTCGGATTGTCCGGGTTGTACAGGTCCAGCTCCGGATCCCGTTTGGTCGGATCGGATTCGTCCAGGATGGACCCATCCATCCACTCGGTCAGCGTGCCATGCCGGCTGATGTGTGCGGCCAGCAGCATGATTCCGTCGGCGGCGGGCAGATCGAGCTGGGTGAGGTCGGGCCCGTCACCTGACGGGCTCGACGTGATGGTCGCGTGCTGAGCCTGCTGCTGGTACAACACCGACAACGAACCGCCGCCGCTCCAGCCGGCCAGCACCACCTTCTGATAGCCGAGCCGTTCCTTGGCATCCTTGATTGCGGCGCCGAGATCCTCGATCACCTTCTCCATCAGCAGCGCCGAATCGGTGCCGCGAAACCGGCTGTTGCAGTAGATGACATGGTGACCGGCCCGGGCCAGCGCGTTGATCATCGGCAGGTAGGCGCCACCGCCGATCGGATGCATGAACATCAGCACGGTGTCCGACGGGCTGTCTTTTGGCTTGAGCAGATAGCTTTCCAGCACCACGATCTCGGCGAGGCCGCCGTAGACATCGCGGACCCCGGAATTGTTCTGGAAGGCAACGAGGTAGGGGATCCGGTCGTAGTCGTGCTTCATGGCTGTCGTCATCAATGCTGTCCTAGGTCGTGTGCCAGCACCTCGGCTG
>DASXJI010000331.1:0-3064 GCA_036497495.1 Mycobacterium sp. | reverse complement strand
CCGTCGATGTCGTTGTGCGTCAACGGAGTAGCAAGCACGGTATTAACGGTGCTGAGAATGTAGTCGATGTCGACCTTGGTGGCGGCCGGATGCGCGAGGTCCAGATTCCAGTCGGTGTCCGTGGTCCCGATGATCCAGTGGTTGCCCCACGGGATGACGAACATCACCGAGTTCTCGGTGCGCAGGATGATCGCGACGTCGCTGACGATCCGGTCTCGCGGCACCACGACGTGCACGCCCTTGGACGCGCGCACCTGAAACCGCCCACGCTGCTTGGATAATGCCTGAATCTCGTCGGTCCAAACGCCGGTCGCGTTGACCACGACGTGGCCGCGGACCTCGGTGATCGCGCCGTCCTCGGAATCGCGAACCCGCACGCCGGTCACCCGGTCGCCTTCGCGCAGCAGCGACACCACTTGGGTGGACGAGCGCACCACAGCACCGTACTGCGCCGCGGTTCGCACGACGGTCAGCGTGTGCCGCGCGTCGTCGACGACGGTGTCGTAGTAGCGGATTCCACCGATAAGCGCGCTGCGTTTCAAGCCCGGTGACAACCTCAGTGCGCCAGCTCGAGTCAGATGCTTTTGCCCCGGAACGGATTTCGCGCCACCGAGCTCGTCGTAGAGCAAGAGACCGGCGGCTACGTAGGGCCGCTCCCACCACCGCTTGGTCAGCGGGTAGAGAAACGGCAGCGGCTTGACCAAGTGCGGGGCCAGCGTGGTCAACGACAACTCGCGCTCGAAGAGCGCCTCACGGACCAAGCCGAATTCCAGCTGTTCGAGATAACGCAACCCGCCATGAAACATCTTCGAGGACCGGCTCGACGTGCCGGAGGCAAAGTCGCGGGCTTCAACCAGCGCGACTTTCAGCCCTCGGGTAGCGGCATCCAGAGCTGCTCCGGAACCCACCACACCGCCGCCTATGACCACGACGTCGAACTGCTCGCTGCCCAGACGGTCCCAGGCTCTGGCGCGCTGTTCGGGCCCGATAAACGAACCCGGCCGGGTCTGCCCGCTGGCCGGGACGCGAATTTCGTCGCTCACGGCGCGGTCTCCTGTCGGTTACTCGTCAGTAGATTTGTCGGTTCAAGGCTACCTGGGCGTACTCAATAGCCGCGCTCCTCCTCATCGCTGCGTCCCCCTCGCCGCTCCGCGGCCGGCAGGTACCCCCACTGCATCGTCGCTTGGCGTCAGTCCAGGTCATCGTGCGCCATCAGCCGTCGCGCCGCCTCGGTGATCGAGCCCGACAGTGACGGATACACGCTCAAGGTCTGCCCCAGGTGGTTTACCGTCAGGCGGTTCTGCACGGCCACCGCGATCGGCAGGATCAGCTCCGAGGCGATCGGCGCGACCACCACGCCGCCGATCACCACACCGGTGGCCTGTCGGCAGAAAAGCTTGACGAAGCCGTGCCGAAGCCCCGACATCTTGGCCCGTGCGTTGGTCTGCAACGGCAACATGATCGTGCGGGCCAGCACCGACCCGTCGTCGATGGCGGACTGCGGAACACCCACCGCCGCCAGCTCGGGCCGGGTGAACACCGCGGCGGCGACCGTACGCAGCCTGATCGGGGTGACGGCCTCGCCGAGGGCGTGCCACATCGCGATCCGGCCTTGCATCGCGGCGACCGAGGCCAGCGGCAGCAGCCCGGTGCAGTCGCCCGCCGCGTAGATGTTGGATACCGACGTCCGGGAGACCCGGTCGACGCTCAGGTAGTTGCCCGGTCCGAGTTCGATGCCCACCCGGTCCAGCCCGAGACCGCTGGTGTTGGGGACCGAGCCGATCGTCATCAGCGCGTGGCTGCCCTCGACTGTCCGGCCGTCGGTCAAGGTCACCAGCACGCCGGAATCGGTACGGGTCACCGACTCGGCGCGGGCATTCTTGACCAGCTGCACGCCGCGCTCGGCGAAGATCCGCTCCAGCACCGCGGCCGCATCCGCGTCCTCGTAGGGCAGGATCTGCTCGCGGCTGGCGACCACCGTGACGTCGACGCCCAATTCGGTGTATGCGTGCACGAATTCGGCGCCGGTGACACCGGAGCCGACCACGATCAGATGCTCGGGCAGGGCCTGCAGGTCGTAGAGCTGACGCCAGTTCAGGATGCGCTCGCCGTCGGTCCGCGCGGTCGGCAGCTCGCGCGGGCTGGCGCCGGTCGCGATCAGTACCGCGTCGGCGTCGTGGGTGCTGGTGCTGCCGTCCGGCGCGGTGGCCTGGATGCGGTGCGATGCCAGACCCGGTGTCGCGTCGATCAGCTCACCGCGGCCGGCGACCACCTCGACGCCCGCGTTCTGCAGCTGGGCGTTGATGTCGGCGGACTGGGCGGCGGCCAAGGTCTTGACCCGCTGGTGGATTTCCGGCAACGAGATCTTGGCGTCGTCGATGTCGAGGTCGAAACCCAGATGCGGAGCGCGGCGCAATTCGGTCCGCACCCCGGTGGACGCGATGAAGGTTTTCGACGGCACACAGTCGAAGAGCACCGCCGCGCCACCGACGCCGTCCGAGTCGATGACGGTGACGTTCGCGTCACGAGCCGCTGCGACGAGGGCCGCCTCGTAACCGGCCGGTCCTCCCCCGATGATCACAATGCGGGTCGCCACAGACCCAACCTAGCCAACCCGCCGGATGACCGCCGCTTCAGCGGTAGCCGTTTAAGCTTTGTCCGTGCCGCTCTACGCCGCCTACGGCTCGAACATGCATCCCGAGCAGATGCAGCAGCGTGCACCCCACTCGCCCATGGCCGGAACCGGCTGGTTGCACGGGTGGCGGCTGACCTTCGGCGGCGAGGACATCGGCTGGGATGGCGCGCTGGCCACGGTCGTGGAGGAGCCGACCTCGAAGGTATTCGTCGTGCTGTACGACATGACGCCGGCCGACGAGAAAGCCCTCGACCGGTGGGAGGGCTCCGAGCTCGGCATCCACAAGAAGATCCGGTGCCGAGTGGAACGGGTGTCGTCGGACACCACGACCGATCCGGTTCTGGCATGGCTGTATGTGGTGGACGCCTGGGAAGGCGGTCTGCCGTCGGCGCGCTACATCGGCGTCATGGCCGATGCCGCTGAAATCGC
>DASXJI010000330.1:0-5571 GCA_036497495.1 Mycobacterium sp. | reverse complement strand
GCGAGACCGGCGAGCATCGCGCCGGCGGCAAAGCCGCGGGTGATCGTCATGATCCGATTCCTTTCGTCAAGCTGCGCAGTGCGTCGGGCACTGTTGGTGGGTATCACAGGAGACTCCGTGTTCGGGTGTGTTTCCCAACTTCTGCTGGTGAACGCACGATTACGAATGGGTGAGTGAACAGAGTGCGTGACCGGCTGTCGCCGAAAATCCTTTCCGGATCCTAACAGTCGTCAAGATGGAGCAGCCACGACTTCTACCTCGAACGCCCCGTCTAGGGTGACACCATGCGGGTAGCGGTGCTGGGATCGAAGGGCAAAGTCGGCGCGACGATGGTGCAGGCGGTGGCGGCCGCCGAGGATCTGAGCTTGTCCGCAGAAGTCGACGCCGATGATCCGCTGAACCTGTTGACCGACAGCAACACCGACGTGGTCATCGATTTCACCCACCCCGACGTCGTCATGGCGAACCTCGAGTTTCTCATCGACAACGGCATTCACGCCGTCGTGGGGACCACCGGCTTCACCGATGAACGGCTGCAACAGGTTCGAGCATGGCTGGCCGCCAAACCCGGCGTATCGGTGCTGATCGCGCCGAACTTCGCCATCGGTGCAGTGTTATCCATGCATTTCGCCAAGCAGGCCGCGCCGTTTTTCGAGTCAGTCGAAGTGATCGAACTGCATCATCCGCAGAAGGCTGATGCGCCTTCAGGGACCGCCGCCCGGACCGCCGCGCTGATCGCCGAGGCGCGAAAAGGCTTGCCGCCCAACCCGGATGCCACCAGCGCCAGCCTGCCGGGTGCCCGCGGCGCGGACGTCGATGGCGTGCCGGTGCATTCGGTGCGACTGGCCGGGCTGGTGGCGCACCAGGAAATCTTGTTCGGAACCCTGGGGGAGACGTTGACCATCCGGCACGACAGCACCGACCGCACGTCGTTCGTACCAGGTGTGCTGCTGGCGGTTCGGCGGGTCACCGAACATCCGGGCCTGACAATAGGAATTGAAACGCTGCTCAACCTGCAATGACCGGAACGTCGCGAGGGGTGCGAATTCAACTGACGATCGCGTTCATGTGCGCGGCGTTGGTGGGGTATCTCGTGCTGCTCGGCCGGGCCGCCCTGCTGATGATCGGCTCAGGCCGTGCCGTCGCGATCGCGTTGGGCGGTGCGCTGTTGATCCTGCCCGCCATCGGCTTGTGGGCGATGATCGCCACGTTGCGCGCCGGCCTCGCCCATCAGAAGCTGGCCCGCCTGGCTGCGGAAGATGGCATGGAACTCGACGTGAGCGCGTTGCCTCGACGACCGTCGGGGCGCATCGAACGCGACGCCGCTGACGCACTTTTCGACACCGTACGCACCGAGCTGGACATCGATCCGCAGGACTGGCGTCGCTGGTACCGGCTGGCCCGTGCCTACGACTACGCAGGAGATCGAAGCCGTGCGCGAGAAGCCATGAAGAAAGCCGTCGAGTTACAGGGGCGCACATGAGCAAAACGCTGTTGATCGTTCATCACACCCCGTCGCCGGCCACCCGGGAGCTCCTCGAAGCGGTGCTGGCCGGGGCCAACGATCCCGACATCGAGGGCGTGGAGGTGGTAGCGCGGCCAGCCCTGGCGGCCACCGTTCCCGACGTGCTCGATGCGGACGGCTATCTGTTCGGTACCCCGGCCAACCTCGGGTACATGTCCGGGGCGCTCAAGCACTTCTTCGACACCGTTTATTACCCGACGCTGGATCACGTGGCAGGTCGGCCGTATGGCCTTTGGGTGCATGGCAATAACGACACCGTCGGTGCGGCGTCGTCGGTGGAGAAGGTCGTCACCGGACTGTCACTGGCCAAGGCCGCCGATGTACTGGAGATCACCGGCGCGATCGACGCCGGTGCCCGAGAGCGGGCATACCAGCTGGGCGGCACTCTCGCCGCGACGCTGATGGAGTGAAGTTTCAGCGCGCTCGCAGGATGGTGATCGCGTTGTCGAATCTTTTGAACTTGTCGAATGTCTCTGCGGGAACGCCGAAGACGGCGGACAACGTTTGCGGCGGAAGCTGACTCAGCGACTCGGCGATGCCGATGTTGTCTTTGTCCTCTGATGCGCTGGAGTTCTGGATGATCAGCACATTCAGAACTTCGGTGCCGAGGTTCTCGAAGTAGTGCAAGGATCCCTGGGGCGCGAACACGAGGTCGTCGACGTGAGCCTCGAAACTCTCGTGGTTGCCGTTTCCGTCGACGAGCACCCAGCTTGCGACACCTTTGGTGACCAGATTGATCTCCCACGCGCTGGGATGCCAGTGCGGTTCGCGAATACCGCCGGGCTGCAACGTGATCAGCTGGATGCTGGCCTGTTGACCGATGAGTATCGGAAAGTTCTGCTCGTGTGCCTGCTGCTGTGTGCCACCGTCATACGTGATCGGAGGTAGGGCGCCGAGCTGGAACAGGTGCGATTTCGAGGTGATCGTCTCATCGGGTACGCGAGGATCCCCGAAGCGCTCGGCGTCATCAGTCATCGGATCTTCCTAATGCTTCCGCAGGACGACGATCGCTTGGTCATACTTTTTGAACTTGTCGAAGGTCTTTTCCGGAACGCCGAAGATGGCGGACAGAACCCGAGGCGGCAGTTTGCTGATCGACTCGCCGATGCCGATGTTGTCTTTGGCTTCGGGCGCACTGGTGTTCTGCACGATGACGATCTTCATGTCACCCGCTCCGCGGTTTTCGAAGTAGTGGAAAGAACCCTGGGGTGCGAACACCACATCGCCGACCTTCTGGTCGAAGCTTTCGTGGTTGCCGTTGCCGTCGACAACAGCCCAACTGGCGACGCCTTTGGTGACAATGTTGATCTCCCAAGCGCTGGGATGCCAGTGCGGTTCGCGAATGCCGCCGGGCAGCAACGTCAGCGCCACGATGCTGGCTTGTTGACCCGTGAGAATCGGGAAGTTCTCCTCGTCCGCCTGCTGAAATGAGCCGCCGTCGAAACGGCTGAAGGGCGAAGCTCCGAGATGGAACAGATGCGAGTTCGAGGTGATCGTTTCATCGGGTAGGCGCGGATCACCGAAGCGTGCCGCATCGTCGGCCAGCGACACTTCCTTGTCAGTGCGGTATCCGGAGACCAAATGATCGACGCCCACGCCGGTGGCGGCGGCCGCACCGGCCAGGCCCGCTCCGCCCAAGACCTTGCGACGGTTGATTGACACCCTGCCGAAATTACTCCGGCGAAAAGGTTCGGTCTACGGATAATGGCCCGCGACGCGTCGATGTGCGTTCGGCCCGTGGCCAATACGGGATTGCCCGTCCTCACTTTCTCCTTAGCCGCGACGGGCATGCTGAACCGCATGCACCGACGCCGTGTGGTGGCAGCCCTGGTGCTGTTGCACGCCGCGGAGATAGCCGCGCTCTTGACCGCCGCCACCGTGACTGGCGGCCTGGCGCGCTCGCATCCTGGCGGCGGCACGGGGTTAGCGATGCTGTTGCTGCTCGTGGCGACCGCGCTGGTCGGTTGGCAGGGTTATCGGTTGCTTGCCGGACGTCGATCACTGACCGTGGTGGGGCTGGCCGTGCAGTCGGGGATTGTCATGGTTGCGATCGCGTTTGCCACCCAGAACCTGGCCGTCGGTGGATCTGGGATCGTGTTGGCGTGCTCGGTGCTGGCGGGTTGGGGGCGACTGGCCAAGACCAGTTCTGCCAGTACTGCTCCGGTCGCCCCGGAGGCGTCGCCGCAGAGCGTGCAGGTCGCGGTGAATGGACCCGGCACCCAAGTCGGCGTCAGCGGCGCGGTGTTGGCGTCGCTGACCGCTTTGGTGGTGCTGGCTGCACTTAGTGTGCGCAGCAATATCTTGTTCGCACTGGCGATTCTCGCGGTGATCTTCATCCCCCTCGAGCGGCGTTTCGCGCTGCACCCCCGCCGAGTACTACGCCAGGGGTGGCGTACCGACCTAGTGCACTATCTGGTCAACGGTGCCGCGCTGAAGGTCGGGCTGGTCGTCTCGGTGGTCGTGGTGGGCAGCGCGTTGCGCGCGTTCGTGCCCGCACCGCTGCGTCTCGGTATCGCGGCGAGTCCAACGTGGGTGCAGATCGTGGCGGGGTTCGCCGTCACCACGGTCGGCGGATATGCGGGGCACCGCGCCGCGCATGAGGTACCCGTGCTGTGGCGGTTCCACCGAGTGCATCACAGCATCCGCGACCTGGATTGGCTTGCCGCCAATCACCTGCACCCGCTGGACGAGACCTTTGGTCGCTCTGCTGCGGTGCTACCGCTTTACGCGCTGGGTTTCGGCCGGGTCAGTCTCGGAGCGTTCGTCATCCTCATCACGGTGCAGGCCATCTTCATCCACGCCAACGTGCGGATGAACTTCGGCCCCGTGCGGTGGTTGATCGCCACCCCGCAGTTCCACCACTGGCATCACGCTCGTGAACCGCGCGCCTACAACACCAACTACGCCGGAGAGTTCCCGATTCTGGACGCCTTGTTCGGGACCCTGTACCTGCCCGCCAACCGCTGGCCGGCGCAGTACGGCATCGACGAATCCGAGCCGCCCGGCTACCTCCGTCAGCTTGCGTGGCCGCTGCGTACCCGATGCGCGGCGGACCCCAAAGCGGCGCGCATAACGGCATTGGAACACGGGGTCGCGGCTCCGCTCGTAGCCTGAGCGGCCCGCTACGGGTCGATGTGTGTTGGTGGCGTCTGCAGGATGGGGTCGCCCTCCTTCGGAGGATCACCCGCGCTCATCGTGTAGCACTGGGTTTCGGTGGGGCTGTAAGGCCCGGCGTCGTGATAGGAGAGACAGCGCTCCCACAGTCCGTCCTGGTCGACGGGGCTGTCGCACATCTGCGCAAATGGGTGCGCCCCCCATCCCGGGTCCACGCACCCCGCGCTCGCGGGGGGTGCCATCGCAGTCAGCCCGGCGGTCACCAGAGCGGCCCCTAGGGCTGCGGTCATGTATCGCTTCGTCATCTTGATCCTTTACCGAAGGGGTAATAGCTCAATCATCGATGTGCGTCGGCGGGTCGCATCCCGCTTTGGCCTGCGGCGATGAGCCAATCAGCCCTCCGGCGATCAGCACAGCCGCCAGCCCCCCGAAGACGTAGTGCTTCATGATCCTTTTCCCTCACATCGCCGCCGGCAATGAAGCTACTAGTTCTGCTGCGATCTGGGGGCCAATAATCAGGTAATCGCGGTAGCGGCATGATGGGATCGGGATCGACGCTAAATCCCACAGGGGTTGACCTCAAGAAGGACCGGACGTGACGCGCCTGCTGATCGCTAACCGCGGTGAGATCGCGCTCCGAATCATCCGCACGGCAACCGAGTTGGAGCTCGACACGGTCGCCGTCTACGCCGAGGACGATGCCGACAGCCCGCACGTGCACGCGGCCGACGAAGCGATCGCTCTGCCCGGCGCCGGCCCGGCCGCTTACCTCGACCACGCAGCGATCCTGGCGGCGGCCAAGGACTCCGGCGCCGAGCTGATCCACCCCGGTTACGGGTTCCTCAGCGAACAGTCCGGTTTCGCGCAGGCGTGTGCGGCTGCGGGATACACCTTCGTCGGGTCCGACGCCGCCACGCTCGAACTGTTCGGCA
>DASXJI010000329.1:0-6559 GCA_036497495.1 Mycobacterium sp. | reverse complement strand
CTGGCCGAAGACGTCTACCCCAACCAGCCCAATGTGCGTCGCTACACGGTGGAACTCAACGCCTCGATGTTCGCCGACCCGCGGTTCACCGTCACCACCATCGGCCCGTTCGTGTTGGCCATCCGCAAACCCTGATGGCTACCAAGGCGGCGGAGACCGGGCAACTACCATCTACCTCCGTGAGCCGCGCCGTCGACGATGCAGAGCGAAGCGATGAGGTGGGGGCACCTCCCGCTTGCGGGGGGGAGCGGCGCTCGATTGCCACCGACGGCGGGACAACCTACCGGGCTGCCCGGATTGTCGCCGTCGTCGCCGGTCTGCTCGGCGCCCTGCTGGCGATCGCCACCCCGTTGCTGCCGGTCAAACAGACCACCGCCCAACTGGACTGGCCGCAGAACGGGGTGCTCGGCAGCGTCGAAGCCCCGCTGATCGGCTACGTGGCCACCGACCTCAACATCAGCATCCCGTGCCAGGCCGCCGCCGGCCTGGCCGGATCCGGCGACAGCGGCAAGACAGTGCTGCTGTCGACCGTGCCCAAGCAGGCACCCAAAGCGGTGGACCGCGGTCTGCTGATCGAGCGTGCCAACGACGACCTGGTGCTCGTGGTGCGCAACGTCCCACTGGTCGTCGCGCCGATGAGCCAGGTGCTCAGCGGCGCCTGCCAGAAGCTCGTCTTCACCGCGCACGCCGACCGGGTGGTCGGGGAATTCGTCGGGCTCACGCAGGGCCCCAACGCTGAGCACCCCGGCGCCGCGTTGCGGGGTGAGCGCAGCGGTTACGACTTCCGTCCGCAGATCGTCGGCGTCTTCACCGATCTGAGTGGGCCGGCCCCGCCGGGCCTGACGTTTTCCGCCACCATCGACACCCGCTACAGCAGTTCGCCGACGCCGCTGAAGATGGCCGCGATGGTGCTCGGGGTGGCGCTGACCGTTATAGCGTTAGCCGCGCTGCACATTCTGGATACCGCCGACGGCACCCGGCACCGCCGTTTCCTGCCGCCACGCTGGTGGTCGATCAGCGGACTCGACGGCCTGGTCGCGCTGGTTCTGGTGTGGTGGCAGTTCGTCGGAGCCAACACCGCCGACGACGGCTACATCCTGACCATGACCCGGGTCTCGGAGCACGCCGGCTACATGGCCAACTACTACCGCTGGCTGGGCACTCCCGAGGCACCGTTCGGCTGGTACTACGACCTGCTGGCGCTGTGGGCTCATGTCACCACCGCGAGCATCTGGATGCGATTGCCCACCCTGCTGATGGCCCTGTCCTGCTGGTGGCTGATCAGCCGGGAAGTCATCCCACGGCTGGGTCATGCCGTCAAGACCAGCAGGGCGGCGGCGTGGACGGCGGCGGGCACGTTCCTGGCGGTCTGGCTGCCGCTGGACAACGGTCTGCGGCCGGAGCCGATCATCGCGGTCGGCATCCTGCTGACCTGGTGTTCGGTGGAGCGCGCGGTGGCCACCAGCCGGCTGCTGCCGGTCGCGGTGGCCTGCATCATGGGTGCGCTGACGCTGTTCTCCGGGCCGACCGGTATCGCGTCGATCGGGGCGCTGCTGGTGGCTATCGGCCCGCTGCGCACCATTATTCACCGCCGGTCGCGGCAGTTCGGTGTGCTGCCGTTGCTGGCGCCCATTGTGGCGGCGGTAACCGTCAACGTGATCCTGATCTTCCGCGACCAGACCCTGGCCGGCGAGTTGGAGGCGACGGCGCTCAAGCGTGCCCTCGGACCGAGCCTGAGCTGGTTCGACGAGCACATCCGCTACGAGCGGTTGTTCATGGCCAGCCCCGACGGGTCGATCGCTCGTCGTTTCGCCCTGTTGGCGTTGCTGGTCGCGCTCGCGGTGTCGGTGGCAATGACGTTGCGCAAGGGGCGAATTCCGGGCACCGCGGCCGGGCCGACCCGACGGATCACCGGCATCACGATCATCTCGTTCATCGCGATGATGTTCACGCCGACCAAGTGGACACACCACTTCGGGGTGTTCGCCGGGCTGGCCGGTTCACTGGGGGCGCTGGCGGCCGTTGCGGTGACCGCGCACGCGATGCGCTCGCGACGCAACCGGACGCTGTTCGCCGCGGTGGTGCTGTTCGTCGTAGCGCTGTCATTCGCCAGCGTGAACGGCTGGTGGTACGTCTCCAACTTCGGTGTGCCGTGGTCAAATGCCTTCCCGCACTGGCACTTCGGGTTCACCACCGGGTTCCTAGCGTTGACCGTACTGGTCGTGCTGCTGGCCGCCTGGTTCCACTTCGTCAAAAGCGACAGCGACGCCGACCCGCCCACCGAGTCGCGGTTGGGCCGAATCATCCGGTCTCCGTTGGGGATTGCCGCGTGGGCGCTGGTCTTCTTCGAGGTGCTGTCGCTGACACTCGGCATGACCGCCCAATATCCGGCCTGGTCGGTCGGCCGCTCCAACCTGCAGGCGCTGACCGGCAAGACCTGCGGGCTGGCCACTGACGTTCTCGTCGAACAGGATCCAAACGCCGGCATGCTGTCACCAGTCTCGGCACCGGTGAACGAAGCGCTGGCCGACGGCTTTTCCGAGGGCTTCGACCCCAACGGCATCCCATCCACGGTGTCCGCCGACCCGGTGATGGAACGTCCCGGCGACCGCAGCTTCGTCAGCGACGACGGGACCGTCAACAGCGAAGCGGGCACCGAGGGCGGCACCACCGCCGCGCCGGGTGTCAACGGATCGCGCGCGCGGCTGCCCTTCGGGCTCGATCCGGCCAAAACTGCGGTACTGGGCAGTTGGCGATCCGGCGTCCAAATACCGGCACGATTGCGGTCGGCCTGGTACCGGTTGCCCGACAAAAGTCAGCGCGGCGATGCTGGACCACTGCTCGTAGTCTCGGCGGCGGGCCGGTTCAACTACGGCGAAGTCCAGATCCAGTGGGCCAACGACAAACAAGCCGCCGACAACAAGCCAGGCGGCGCGATGGGACTCGCGGACGTCGGCGCGGCGCCGGCATGGCGCAACCTTCGGGCTCCGATGTCCGCGCTGCCGTCGGACGCCACCCAGGTCCGGGTGGTGGCGAACGACGAAGACCTCGCGCCGCAGCACTGGATCGCGCTCACCCAGCCGCGCATCCCACGGCTACGCACGCTGCAGGACGTCGTCGGCTCGGCGCAACCGGTGCTGCTGGATTGGCTTGTGGGACTGGCTTTCCCGTGTCAGCGGCCGTTCGGCCATCAGAACGGTGTGGACGAGGTGCCGAAGTGGCGGATCCTGCCCGACCGGTTCGGCGCCGAGGCCAACTCGCCAGTGATGGACAAGAACGGCGGCGGGCCACTGGGCGTCACCGAGTTGCTGGTGCGCCCGAGCACCGTGCCCACGTACCTGAAAGACGACTGGTCCCGCGACTGGGGCGCGCTGCAACAACTTACGCCGTACTACCCGAATGCCAGGCCCGCCCAACTACATCTGGGTTCGGCAACCCGCAGCGGACTGTGGAGCCCGGCGCCGCTGCGGCAGTAACCGGCAAAAGCAGTTTAGAACGCCAAAGCAGCTTAGAACGCGACCTGCCGGCGCCCGGCGCGATAGGCGGTGACGCAGGCAGTCAGCGCAAGAGCCGCGAACACGGCGAACGCCCAATGAGCCGCTGACACCCCGCCGTCATCGACGAGATTCACCACGACCCCGGCCAGCCCGGCGCCGAAGGCGCCGAAAATCAGCTGTACCGAGTTGATCGCGGTGGCGGCGGCGCCGCCCTCCGCCGGGTCGTCGACGTCGCTCATCGCCCACGCCGACAGGTGCGGCGAGGCGGCGCCGACACCCACCCCGACGGCCAGCAGCGCCACTGCGCACACGACGATGACCCCGACCTTCGCGCCTTGCACATGAGTGATTCCGGCCAAAGCCAGCCCGCCGCCCACCAGCAGCGGTGATGCGATCACCACGATCAGGATCGAGCGGGTTTTGTTCAACGAGCCACTGACGAGTCCGCTGATCATCCAGCCCAGCGATAGCGCCGCGCCCAACAGTCCGGCGACGATCGGCCCCAAATGCGCCAACCGCTGGCCGAACAGCGGCACGTATAGATCCACCTTGGTCGCCGCGACCAGCAGCCCCAAGGTCAAATAGACCCACTTCAGCGGGCCGAAGCCGTAGACGCTGGCGGGCAGCACCGCGGTGTCCATCCGGCGGTCGACGATCAGGAACGCGCCAACCAGCAGGCCGCCCAGGATCAGCAGGCTGACGGTTGCAGCGACGTTGTGCGGCAGCGAAGCCACGCTGACCGTCAGCGCCGCGGCGCCCAGCAGGAAGACCGAGGGCACCGGCACCCGGGCCGGGGCGCGGTCGGTGGGCGGTTCGCCCCCGCCGTCCATACTCAGCAGGCCCGGTGCCAGCCCGGCCATCGCCACGCTCAGCATCGCCAGCAAGCCGAACGCCCACCGCCACGCGCCGAACTGCGCGAACAGGCCGCCCATCGCGGGGCCGATCAACGCACCGATACCCCACGTCGAGGCCGCCATGGCGGAGCCCCGACTCCAGAGCGATCGCGGCAGCACGGCGTTGATCACGGCAAAGCTCAGGCCGCACAGCAGACCGCCGGCGAATCCTTGCAGGAAGCGGCCGACCAGCAGAATCTCCATGGTGGGCGCGGCCGCACAGACCAGACTGCCGACGCCGAGGACAGCGAAGCCCATCAGGTACGACACGCACGCGCCGATGCGGTGCAGCAGCGTATTGACGGTCGCTGCGGCGACCACCGACCCGACGAGGTAGAGAGTTGTCACCCACGCATAGATCCGCTCGCCGCCGATCTCGTTGATCGTGCTGGGCAGCATGCTGATCGTGAGGAACTCGTTCGTGGAGTACAGGACCACGCCCCCAGCGATTACAGCCGAGGTCCGCAGGTACGGGGGACTCCACAACTCACGCCATTGGCCGGCGGCAATTTGTTTCTGCTCCGTTAAATTCACCACCGCTGTCCCACTAAACCATGTTCGTCCGGAGTAGTCGAACGGCCCCAAATGGTGCGTCGGGCCACGTCGCGGGGCTCGCGGGGTGTCGTCCGGCACACTGACCTGCGCCGTCGGCGGCCGAGTTTTCGATGAAGGCGGTTTGGATCTTTACGGACTGATTACCGGTTGCCCCGCCTCCTGCCGGGCCCTACGAGGTAAGTCGCCTACCATCGTCCCTCGTGCCCCACGACGAGAGTGAGCGATCGACGCATCGCCTCGCACGGGTAGTCGCCATCGTCGCGGGGATCGTCGGTGCGCTGCTGTGCGCGCTGGTTCCGCTGCTCCCGGTCACCCAGACGACGGCCACCATCCTGTGGCCCCAGGGCGGCGTGAATGCCGACGGGCACATCACCGACATCACCGCGCCGCTGGTCTCCGGGGCGCCGCGGACGCTGGACATCTCCATCCCATGCGGCGCGATCGCCACGCTGCCCACCGACGGTGGCCTGGTGGTGTCGACGCTGCCGGTGAACGGCTTTGAAACCGGCAAAAACGGTCTGTTCGTGCGGGCGAACAAGGACACCGTCGTCGTCGCGTTCCGGGACACGGTCGCCGCGGCGGCGCCCCGCTCCGCCGTTGCCGCCGGTACCTGCAGCACCCTGCACATCTGGGCGGACGCGGGCGGCGCCGGCGCGGACTTCGTCGGGATCCCCGGCGCGACTGGCAAGCTGGCGCCAGAGAAGAAGCCTGCGGTCGGCGGGATCTTCACCGACCTGGTGGTGGCCCCGCAGCCGGGGTTATCGGCTCGCATCGACGTCGACACCCGCTTCATCGTCGCCCCGACGATGCTGAAGCGGGCCGTGCTGGCCCTGGGCGCGCTGGCGGTGCTGGCCTCGATCGTCGCGCTGGGCGTCCTGGACCGGCGGTCGGGACACCGGACGCCACGCAACTGGCGGCATCCGTTAATGGGCCCCGGGCTGGCGACTTGGCTGGCCGACGCCGGGGTGGTCTCCACCCTGCTGCTGTGGCATGTCATCGGCGCCACGTCGTCGGATGACGGCTACAACCTGACCATGGTCCGCGTCTCCGGGCACGCCGGCTACGTCGCCAACTACTACCGGTACTTCGGGACGACCGAGGCGCCCTTCGACTGGTACCAATCGGTGCTGGCCCAGCTGGCATCGGTCAGCACCGCGGGCGTGTGGATGCGGCTGCCCGCGACGCTGGCGGGCATCGGCTGCTGGCTGATCATCAGCCGCTACGTGCTGCGGCGCCTTGGCCCGGGCAAGGGCGGTCTGGCGAGCAACCGGGTGGCGGTGTGGACCGCGGGCGCGGTGTTCCTGGCCGCCTGGCTGCCGTTCAACAACGGCCTGCGGCCCGAGCCGCTTATCGCGCTGGGCGTGATCGCCACCTGGATGCTCGTGGAGACCGCGATCGCCACCCGCCGGCTGGTGCCGGCGGCGGTGGCGATCATCGTGGCGATGTTGACCGCGACGGTGGCGCCACAGGGCGTGATCGCGATCGCCGCCCTGCTGACCGGCGCGCGCCCGATCGCGCAGATCATCATGCGGCGCAGGGCAACTGACGGCCTGCTCGCGCCGTTGGCGGTACTGGCCGCGTCGCTGTCGCTGATCACCGTCGTGGTGTTCCGCT
>DASXJI010000328.1:0-6397 GCA_036497495.1 Mycobacterium sp. | reverse complement strand
GGTCATCACCCAGTCGTCGGAAAGCCACCGTGCCGGTCACCTCAACCTTCAGGACCTACAACACACCGCCGATTTCTCGCCCCTGGTCGCCTACAACGACTCCAAACAAGCACAACACATACTGGCCGTGGAACTGGACCGGCGATACCCGCACGCCGGCAGCGTCGTCTGCCAGCCCGGCTGGGTCAAGTCCGATCTCGGCCGCGACATGTCTAATGCCAACCTGTTTCAGCGCGGCGCGTACGCGATTGGCAACTTCGTCATCGGCCAAACCCCCGCCGAAGGGGCGCGCTCGGCACTCAAGGCCGCGCTTGACGGCGTTGTCCCAAGTGCATCTAGCGGCTCCTACATCACTCCTGGCAAGTTCCACCATCTGCGCGGCGAGCCCATCGTCGCCGAGGCCTCGCCGCTGGTCTTCGACGCTGCGATCGCCGAAAAACTATGGCAATACGCCTCCGAGGTCACCACGCAACACAGCCGATGAACTCAACGATGTTCGCCGGCAAGTGGTTCAGCATGACTCATCTCATATGTCGTCGTTATGGGCGCGGCTGGCCGCGGCGAGCCGACGCACCGCGGTGCCGGCGATGTGCGGAGCGCCGCGGGTTAGACGTCCAATCGAATCTGTTAGATGCGAAATGTGTTGTATCGACGGCAAATCCGAAGACAGACACCCTCCCGCCGACGCTGCCCGGGTTAGCCCATTGTGTTCGCCGCTACACCGCCCGCACGGCCACGTTGTGTCACACCACAGCGACGGCCGCGCGCGCCGGCATCAGGATGGACTTAGTTGGTAGCCGTGGGGGTGGTTGGGACGACACTGCCGGCTGGAGACACCTTTGTGTGCGCAGAGCATTCCACGTGGGCGGCCGGCCACGCCGCAGCGACTGCCCCGTAATGGCCGTCGTGGCCGACATGTGTTGCCTCTGTTCGACGCGGGAGCGATCCGCGTGGTCGTTGACACGGTCGTCCCGCTGCACGCCTACCTCATAGACCGGGTTCATGGGTCCAGCGAGAGCTGTTGCGTTTGAACGTTGTTCGCGAACGCAGCGTCAGGTCGGCCAAACTGAGGCGCATGGCGTGCAGAGCGTAGTGAAGCTGGGACTTCACGAGAGGCTCCGTGACATTCAGATCGGCAGCGATTTCGCCCGTCGTCCATCCCAAGTGGGCCTTTCGAATCAGCTCACGGTGGGACGGCTGCAACTGATTCCAGGCTTCGCTGAGTAGTTCAGGATCGTGCTCAGTGATCACGCGGAAGTCGATGCCCGAGCTTTTGCATGAAGTTCGGCGCAATAATCGAGCAGGTGGTCGACTACGCTCATCCAGCCGCAGATGGCGGCGTAATCACCGTCGCGGCGGGCGCGTTTAACCTGCTGGTAAGCATCGAAGATTCGCTGCTCGAGCGCGTGATCAGGTGCCATGATCGGCCGGGCGCGGCGCGGGGATGACAAGGCCATGTGGTCACCGCCTCTCGCTATCGGACGTGTCCGATCGCCTGGCGCTCGGATCGGGTTCCGCCTCCGATGAGCTCCTACGATCACTTCCGGGACTATCCGCCCCGTTCTGCCATCGTCGCGCCTCCCCACTCGGCCTACATTGTTTCGGGTGACACGATCTTCGAGCAGGGATTAGTGGCGGCGCCAACCGCAACGGTGAGACCAGCCCACGTCCATCCCGCTTCGTCGTATCGCAACAGGGTGGCCACGGCACAACACCGAACCACATTCTTGTGCGACGCAAGCCAACCGTTCCGAGAATCTAGCCAGCTCGGGCCGGCCGCGGCGCGGATGCGTGGCGCGAGGGTGAGCTGCGCGCTCGCCATGTCCGTCGCAACACAGTCCCGGCAACGATGTTGTCTCGGAGGATAGCGCCGTGGATTCGGCCGAAAGTGAGAATAAATTTTATAGCCTGCACGACTTTTCGCACGAAAGTGCAAGGCAACCGAACCCGTATCGCCCACGCCGAGCGGAGAACCCACCATGGTCACCGCGCCCGACGCCGCCGTATATGGGACCCGCCTGCGGCACCGCGTCGCTGCCGTCTGCTCGGGTCTCGGCGGCCTGACCGCGACCAAGGCCCTCAAGCATGCGCAGGTGAACATCACCGACGCCGTGGTGTTTCTGGTGCGCATCACTGCGCAAGGAACGTCATACATTGTCAATCAGACGCCGCTATGGCTTCAAGGCATCCCAGCGATCGCAGGCCTCGCGGCCGCTGTCGGCGCGATCATCGGGCTGCATGTCACGAGAACGCCTCGGCGCGGCGGCGCAAGTAGCCGAACGGCGCATTGCGTTCAGCCGGCGACGTCGGCACGCAGGTCGCCCAGCGTCGGTACCGAAACCACCGTGACCGCACCTGACCAATAGTCGCCCACATAAATACGCTGCCCGTCTGGGCTGACCACCACCGCGTCGGGATAGCCGGGCACGTCGACGGTCGTCACGACAGAACTGGTGATCGTGTCGACAACCGAGAGCGTGCTATCACCGAAATTGGTTACGTAAGCGCGCTTTCCGTCAGGGCTGAGTTGCATACCCCTCGGCAGATCTCCGGCATCAATGTCGTTCGCGTCATTGGTTGTCGTGTCGATCAGCGTGAGTGAATGCACATTGCGCACATAGGCGTGCCCGCTGTCCGGAGTGAACACCACAGCCAACGGAGCGTCAGCCAGCGCGACCACCGTGGTGCTGTCTGTCGCCAGGTTGATCGCCGACACCGAACACGTGTCGTAATGGGTGATGTAGAGGTAAGAGCCGTCCGGACTTGTGGTGACAGTTTCCGGACTGGCGCCGATAGCAATGGTTTTGACAACGGCGTGGCTCGCGGTGTCGACGATGGTGAGCCGGCCTGCGGGATATTGGCGGTAGGCGCGCCGGTTGCATGAGACCGCGTACAGATGGCCGCCATCCGGGCTTATCGTCAACGCGGCGACGTCATGGACGGGCACCGTGGCAATGGTTGTCGCGCAAGCGATATCGATCACGGATATCGCGCCGCTGGCCTCACTATCGGTAACCTGATTGTGGTCCGCGTAGAGGTGGCGTCCGTCCGGACTGACCACCACGCCCGAACCGCTTCCATCCCGGACCGTTCGCGCAACGTGCTCGCGGGTATCGATGACCAACACCGACCCGTCATAGCCGATAGCAAATAGCTGCTGACCGCCGGCATCCATCACCAGACTTTCCACCGGCCCGGCGACGGGAATCCTCGCCACGATGTGCTGCCGGTCATTGATGACCATGACCGCATCGCACCGGGCAACATAGACGTGCTCGCCGTGAGGGCTTACGGCGATGTCGTGCACGCGGCCGCCGACCGGGATCGTCGCGATGGCCGTTTCCGCCGGCATCAGATTGCGCACATGTACATCGGCATGCCTGCGTCACCCCAAATCTTCGCCCTGGTAACACGATCGCGGAAACTGTGGAGCCCGTCGATGTCCAGGCGACAACGGCCAGCCCTGTCGTTGGTGCCAGATCACAACGGCCGCCACCACTGGGACTCGACCGTGCGCCACGACACCGGCGTGGTTGCGACGTTGTCATCGCACACATCGCAATCGGGGCCGATCGCGACGACACTCGCGGGTGCAAGCCTGGCGCAGCATGATTGACCAATGACAGGAGCCAGCGTGAGCGACGCCCCCGGATACAACCGCCGAAGCCCCGCCGCGGCGGAGGTATGGTGATCGTCATCGTCAACGGCCGGCGTGTGTGGGTTGGCGGTAACGTCACGGTCGCGCTGTTGCTTCGATCGCTCGGCTACGCCGCCCACGGGGTCGCCGTGGCGTTGAACCGAACCTTGGTTCCCCGGTCCGCTTGGCAGACAAAGCTTTTCGACGGGGCACGACTCGATGTGCTCACGGCTGTGGACGGCACGCACCCTAAAAACATCTGACTGCGGCTACATGAGACGCCGGTGCACTTCGAAAGCCAAGCATAACTCGGCTACATCACGCGGCCGGGTCAGGGAACGGCCGGTGCGCTGCTCGATGCGGTGCATCCGGTAGCGAACGGTATTGGCGTGACAGAACAGCATCTCCCCGGCGGCGCGCATCGACCCATCATGGTCCAGCCAGACTCGAAAGGTCTCAAACAGGATCTCTCGCTCTTCGTCGGCAAGGTCGGCGAAACACTGCATCACGGGGCTTGCGATGTCGACCATCACGTCGGGTGCGCTGACCGCGGCGGTGGCCAGGATTGAGCCGTCAAACACCGATACCGGCAAGCCAGGGTCTCCCCGGCCGCGCAGCGTCACCCGGGCCTGATGGAGCGCCCGGGGGGTGTCGCGCAGATCGCCGAAGCGGGCGCTGACACCCACCCGGCCGATGGCCACCCGCGCGACTAAGGCCAGCACCGCAGCCGGGTACCGGTCGGTGTTGACGTGCACAATCCCGACCTGCACGTCGGGTAGCCTTCGCCACGCGGAGGAGACATCGAGACTGCGGAGCTTCGCCGCGATATCTGGCAACGCATCCGCCCCGGACCCGGCGGCGTCAGCGGCAATCACCACGAACGGACCGGTGGTCGGCAGCCGAAGATAGTCGGCGACCTCCCAGAGGCTGCACAGCTCCAACAGTCGGCCATGCAGCAGCGCGTCGATGAGCCTGGACCGCTCCGTTTCGTCGCCCACCACCAGCCGGGTCTGCTCCTGTCGGTACCCGGTGGCCATTGCATCGGTGAACAGGTCCTGAGCTGCCAGTAACTCAGCGGTCAACGTACGCAACCCGTCGCCATTCAAACAGCCCCGGGTTGCGGCCTCGACGGCTATCGCCTCCCACACTCGTCGGAAGCCGACCCGATAGGCCTCCATCACCGACGACAGCGGTACCCCGTCACGCGCCCGCTCGACCCCCAGCCCGGTGGCCGCGGTGACGTTGAAATCGCCACCGGTGGCGATCGCACCGAAGATGGCTCGCATGTTGGCCGCACAGCCCGCAACTACCACGTCGAACGGCACCGCCACGGTCGCGCCGTAAGGACGTACCTCGCGGATGATTGCGCGGGCAAGCAGAATCGACACTTCGTCGGTTCGCCGATACACCGCGTCTGCGACGTCAGCGACGTGTTGGACCCCAATGTCGCTTTTCATAGTGGGCACATTAGGTGCCGACCGCCCCCTGGCAGTTGTTCACAGGAGACGAAGTTTGCCGTGGTTGTTGTTGTCGAGAGCGGCAAGTGCAACGACGACACCGGATAGCCGCCCTACGGTTCTTGGAAGTTGTGGCGGATTTCAAAGCCCAGGCACAGTTCGGCAATTTGATTCGGCACCGCGAGCGAGCGGCCGGTTTGCGCCTCGATGCGACGCAGACGATGCCGGACAGTATTGGGATGACAGAAGAGCTGTGCTGCGGTATCGGTGACCGAGCCCTGTTAGCGGCCCCCGCTCGGAAAGTCTGGAATAGCATGCCTTTTCAGCACTGGACAGATCGTCGAATTGACACAGGATGAGGGCCGCTACCTTGTTGGTCAAGTCCAACCCCAAACGCGTTGGATCCACTTATGGTCGGTTTCATGCCCACCGTCGCGGACAACAATGACCGGAACGTGCGCGGATCGAACGACCGTGGAAGTAACGGAGCCCACGTGCATTCCGGCGTACCCGCCGCGGCCACCGCTTCCCAGGACTACGAGCTGGGCATTGCGTGACGCATCGACCAGCCAACGGTCCGGCACGTCACAGACGAGTCGCCTTTGCACCTGCACGTCTGGGTAGCAGTCTCGCCAACCCGCCAGTCGCTCACTTAGCAGCTCTGCGGCTTTGTCGCGATAGGTTCTCAAGTCCATGCCGAGGATCGGAAAAACTCCCACATCGCTCCAAGCCAGCAGCGCCAGCAGTGGTACACCGCGCCGCGAAGCTTGATCGAAGGCTACCGCCGCAGATCCTTCCGACGCTGTTGAGCCGTCGATACCGACAAGGACCGGCGCGCCACCGATCTCATGCTGCGCCGATGCTGGATCAGGAAGAACTGTCACTGCGCAGTTCGCATGGTGGAGCAGGCCCGCGATGACCGGACCAAGCATCCCCCGGCCGAACGCACGCCGGCTGCTACCGACCACGACCATCTGCGCATCGTTTGATGCCTCGACAAGCGTCGGCACCACACCGGCGTACTGCCGCTGGGTGTGGATCTCCGGCCGCTTCTCACCGGCCAGTTGCTCGACGATTCGTCCTGCCTCCTTGAGGATCTGACGCGCGCGGAGTTCCTCCCCTTGCGTGATGGTGTGGTTCGGGGCCATCGCCGAGCTGGCCAGCGTCGGAGCAACGACGTTGATGAGTTTGATTGGCGCCAAACGCATCATGGCCTCGCGTGCCGCCCAGCGGACAGCGGCATCGGACGCGGGCGACCCGTCGACACCGACGACTATGTTGGACCGCATGGCCGGCATGAACA
>DASXJI010000327.1:0-1669 GCA_036497495.1 Mycobacterium sp. | reverse complement strand
CGAAGTTGTCCGCCTTCTCGTGAATGATGATCGCGGTCTTGGCGCCGCCAAGTAGATCCGCTGCGGTGAACGCGTCGGTCGTCGTCACCAACTTCGCGGTGCCGTCCTGGCGGACCTGCAGCGACGTCAGATCGCCGCTTGCGGGATGGCTGGTGTGGCCAGCCGTCTGGAAATGCGCTCCCGCAGAATTGAAGTCGCCGGGTGCGCCGCCGGTCGGCGCGACGGAGTTGGCCTCGCACTTGCCGACGGAGTGGATGTGCAGACCGTGGAATCCCGGCGTCAATTTGCCCGGTGCGGTCGTCTCCACCGTGACAGTGGCGAAGCCGCCAGTGAATTCGATGTCGGCGGTGGCCACCGCGGTGCCGTCGGCGAGTTTCAGCTGGGCGGTGAGCTTCTCGCCGCTGGCGGCAGGACCCGCACCCTCTCCGCCCTCGGTCTCGCTGGGTGACGCCGACGGTGACGGCGAGCCCGTCCAAACCGGCGGCGTGGTACCGGGTGAGGTGGCCGGCTGCTCCGGTGCGTTGCATGCGCTCAACGCGACGACGGGGATGGCGAACACTGCTGCAACAGCGACGGGCTTGAGCATGTGCAAGAGCCTAGCCGGTGACCGCTACGACCACGCCTGGCGGTTGCTCGGTCAACTCGGGGACCCGCGGCTGCACCGGCGCCTCGAGCAGCTTGCCCACAGCATCGGCGGCCTCGCGCTCGCCGGCCGCGTCGCTGAAGAAGACCGTGGTGGCCGTGACCTCCGGCAGGCTCAGGTTGCCGGTCTCAGTGACGTTCCAGCCGCCTTCCCGCAGCCGGCTGGCGGTGCTTTCGGCGGCGCCTTCGGTCGACGAGATGTTGTAGACACGGACGTCGGCCTTCGCCGGCGCCGGGGACGCGGAGGACGTTGCTGAGCTCGAGGTGCTGATGGTGGTGGCGATCGACGACGACTGATCACCCTCAGAGTCGCCGGAGCCCATCGCCTGGAACCCGACCAACAGAAACACCACACCCAGGAACAGCAACACCATCACCATTGCGCGCAAAGGGAGCCCGGAGGAGTTTCGCTGGTTCATCGTCGCCCACTGTATCGACAGGGTCCTCGGACCCGAAAACGTCAGGTGACGTCGAAGCCAAGCCGACGTGCCGCCCTGGCCTTCTGCCTGCTGGCCCGCAGCCTGCGCAGCCGTTTGACCAGCATCGGATCCGCAGCAAGGGCCTGAGGGCTATCCACCAGCGCGTTCAGCACCTGGTAATACCGGGTTGCCGACATCGAGAACAGTTCCTTGATGGCGTCTTCCTTGGAGCCGGCGTACTTCCACCACTGGCGCTCGAACGCCAAGATGTCGTGCTCGCGCCGAGTCAGCCCGTCGGTGAGACCAGAGTCGTCCCCGGATTGCTCAGTCCGCGCGATCGCGCCGTCCATATTGGCCCTGGACCCTTCCCCACGCTCGAAATGCCATCGCTGCTGTTTCGGCGATCATTCAACCACGGGTTTGTAAGCCGAGGCGTTACCCAGGCCCGCGAGTCGGCTCATTAAGCTTTCCCACTTAAGCTCTTCGGGTGGCAGTCGTACCCATCCGCATCGTGGGAGATCCCGTCTTACACACCGCGACCGAGGCGGTGCCCGTCGGCGACGATGGTTCGCTGCCGGCCGATGTCGTGGAGTTGATCGCGGATCTGT
>DASXJI010000326.1:0-1827 GCA_036497495.1 Mycobacterium sp. | reverse complement strand
TTGATCAACAACGCATTCCGGGTGCCGTCGATGAAACCGTTGGCCGGCACCAGTTTCCAGCATATCCGCGACGCGATCGAACTCAGCGCGCTCGGTGCGTTGCGTCTGATCCAGGCCTTCACGCCGGCGTTGGAGCAGTCGAATGGCTCGATCGTCAATGTCAACTCGATGGTGTTGCGGCACTCGCAGGCCAAGTACGGCGCCTACAAGATGGCCAAGTCGGCGTTGCTGTCGATGTCGCAGTCGTTGGCCACCGAACTCGGCGAGAAGGGCATCCGCGTCAATTCCGTTGCACCCGGCTATATCTGGGGCGAGACGCTGCAGGCCTACTTCGAGCACCAGGCGGGCAAGTACGGTACCACCGCAGACCAGATCTATCAGGCCACCGCGGCGAACTCCGACCTCAAGCGGCTCCCCACCGAGGACGAAGTGGCGTCGGCGATCATGTTCATGGCCAGTGATCTGTCCAGCGGCATCAGTGGGCAGACGCTCGACGTCAACTGCGGCGAGTACCACACCTGATGGCTGAACGCACCGACATTGCGACCGTCGACGAACTGCATGCCTCGGCCACCAAGCTGACCGGGCTCGAAGACTTCGGCGTCGACAACGACAACTACCGCGAAGCGCTGAGTGTGCTGCTGGACTCCTACCGGCAGGAAGCCGGTCTTACGGTGTTGGGCAGCAAGATGAATCGGTTCTTCTTGCGCGGCGCGCTGGTAGCCCGGCTGTTGTCGGAATCCGCGTGGAAGCAGTATCCGCAACACGCTGAGGTCGCCGTCAAGCGGCCCATCTTCGTCACCGGGCTGGTGCGGACCGGCACCACGGCGCTGCATCGGCTGCTCGGCGCCGACCCGGCCGCGCAGGGTCTGCACATGTGGCTGGCCGAATTCCCGCAGCCGCGTCCGCCGCGCGACACCTGGGAATCCCATCCCCTGTATCGCCAGCTCGATGCCCAGTTCAGCCAGCACCATGAGGACAATCCCGGTTACACCGGCCTGCATTTCATGGCCGCCTACGAGCTCGAGGAATGCTGGCAGCTGCTGCGTCAGTCGCTGCATTCGGTCTCCTACGAGACACTGGCGCATCTGCCGAGTTACTCGAAGTGGTTGGCGCAACAGGACTGGACGCCGGCGTATCAGCGGCATCGCGCGAATCTTCAGCTGATCGGGCTCAACGATGCCGACAAGCGATGGGTGCTGAAGAACCCGAGCCACCTGTTCGCACTCGACGCTTTAATGAAGACGTACCCCGACGCTCTGGTGATCCAGACGCATCGACCGGTCGACACAATCATGGCCTCGATGTGCTCGCTGGCGCAGCACACCACCGACGGCTGGTCGACGAAGTTCGTCGGCGCCCAAATCGGTGCTGACGCAATGGAGACCTGGTCGCGCGGTCTGGAACAGTTCAACACCGCACGCGCGAAGTACAACCCGGCCCAGTTCTACGATGTCGACTACCGGGAGCTGATCGCTGATCCGCTCGGCACGGTGGCTGACATCTACCGCAAATTCGATATCCCGCTCACCGACGAAGCCCGGCAGGCCATGGAAGATAGTCACGCCGAAAGCCAAACCGGTGCAAGGGCTCCCATGCACAAGTACTCGCTGGCGGACTACGGGCTGACTGCCGAAGCCGTCAAGGAGCGCTTTGCGGGGCTGTGATGCTCAGCCGTCGCCGGCAGGCGGAGCGGTGGACACCGCATCCAGGCACCCTTCGGCAACCGCGTGTTCGATGCTGTCGCCCAATTTCGGGCAGGATCGAGTCCGCGCGCTGTGCTCCCCGGTCGCGCGTAGTTCGGCGAAATAAGCGCAGCGCCGCGAT
>DASXJI010000325.1:0-13855 GCA_036497495.1 Mycobacterium sp. | reverse complement strand
CGCTGAGATGAGATGCCTTGGCCCAGCCGTAGTACGCCGCGAAATGTAGTGCCAATTCCTCCATTTCGTCAAATGAGACATCACGGCTTTTGAGTGCGGCGTAGACGTGGCTCAGAATTGGTATGGGCGCGTCCTGAATGGCCACGCACGCCACGGTGATCAGCCGTCGCTCTTTCATCCCCAGGCCCGGACGCAGCCACATCTCGCCGAACACGAAGTTCAAGATGCCCGCGCCGGAATACGGGTTGTCGCGGATTGGCACGTAGGGCATGCAGTTGACGTCGCGGAATGATTGCTCGCCGCCCAACAGGCGTTGCTCTGGGTCACTCGGGGTGACCAATGGCAGCAGTGGCTCGGAGTCCGGTGCCGACTTGCCGCGCTCGCGGTGGATGCGATCCCATTGTTCGTCGACGATCATGTTGAACCGCGAGGCCTTCGGCCACCCGCTGTACACCGCGAAATGCAGGACTGTTTCCCGTATCTCAGTGATCGAGAGGTCACCGCTGTTGAGGGATGCATAGATATGCTCGCGCAGCGGTTGTTCGGCGTCAGCGGCGGCCACGCAAGCCAGGGTGACGAAACGCCGGTCTCGCCGGCTCAGAACCGGGCGCGACCAGATCTCGCCGAAGACGAAATCGAGCAGGCCGGCAATGGCCGCGGGACTGCGGTCGTCGGGCGGATCGAAGGTCATCACTTCAGCGAACAAACGTCGGCCCCGCTGGGAACGTTCAGTCTCGACTGCTGTCATCGGCTGGCTTTCTGCTTCGGGGTGCAGGCAATCACCGCAAGGTGACGCCGGCGTCGACCTTGAACTCGAGTCCGGTCACAAATCTGGACTCATCGGACACCAAGAACAGCACCGCGTTGCTGATGTCGATCGGCTCGGCCATCACAGTGGGCAGAGCGTTCAAGAAAATCGGGATCAAATCCGGTCGGGTCTCCGCCAGAATCCCCTGCATCGATTCCGGCCGCATACCCGTCTCCACCCCGGTCGGGTGCACGGTATTGACTCGAATACTCTGCCCTGCAAGCTCGTTGGCCAGTGCTTTGCTCAGTCCTACAACGCCATGTTTGGAAGCCGTGTAGGGCAGATGCAAAGGGGTGCCCTTAATGCCGGCCGAAGAGCTGATGAGAATCAAGCTACCGCCCGCATCGACCAGGTGTGGCAGCGCCGCAGCGCACGTGTTCCAGGTGCCGATCAGATTGACGTCGACCACCGTCCGCCACTGTTCGGATGTCGTTGAGTCCCATGTCCCGACGGTCAGCACACCGGCATTGGCCACCGCCGCATCCAACCCGCCCAGCTCTTGCACGCCCTCGGCGACCACCGCCGCCAACCCTTCGGCGTCGCGGATGTCGACTACCCGGGTGATGGCGCGGCGCTGGTGTTTTTCCACCAGGCGGGCGGTTTCGTTGAGATCGTCACGCGAGGCCAGCGGGTACTCCAACTCTGGCAGCGACGCACAGATGTCCACGAGGATGAGGTCGGCGCCTTCCTCGGCCAGTCGGACCGCATGACTGCGGCCCATTCCGCGCGCAGCCCCGGTGACCAAGACGCGCTTACCCGCTACCCGTCCACTCACCTGCGCTTCGTTATGAGCCTTGGTGGCGCTCATAGCTTGTTGCAGAAGCCGGCGTCTACGGGGAAGGTCACACCGGTCACGTATTTGGCCTCGTCGGATACCAGGTAGGCGATAGCGGCACTGATGTCCGCCGGCTCGAGCATCTCGACGGGCATCGGGTTCTGCAAATGTGCACCCGAACCGGGATAGTTCTCCAAGAACTCGATCATCGCGGGGTTCACTGCCATCATGGTGTTGACCGCAGTTGGGTGGACGGTGTTGACGCGAATGTTGGCCGGCGCCAACGCGTTCGCCAGCGTGCGCATCAGCCCGACGATGCCGTGCTTGGACGCCGAATATCCCAGCCCGCCGCCTTGCAGGCCGCCGAAGCCTTTCAGCCCTGCCGTGGAACTGGTGAAGATGATGACGCCGCCCCGGTTGCCGGCCAGCAGATGCGGGATCGCTGCCTGCGCAGCGTGATACGCCCCGTCCAAGTTCACCCCGACGACAGCTTTCCACTGCGCTAGCTCTTCTTCGATACTGAGCTCGCGAAAGGCCACTGGCGCAATTCCCGCGTTGGCCAGCACGATGTCGAGCCGTCCGAAGTGCTCGACGCCGGCATCCACCGCGGCCTTGATGTGATCGTAGTCGCGCACGTCGGCGACCGATCCCAGCATTTTGCCGCCCTCGGCCTCGACAAGGTCGACCGTCTCATCGAGTTCGGTTCGACTGGCCATTGGGTAGTGGTTGGCGGGGATGTCGGCACAGATGTCCACGCCGATGATGCTGGCCCCCTCCCGCGCCAGGCGAACCGCATGGCTGCGGCCCTGGCCACGCGCAACCCCGGTGATGAAGGCGACTTTGCCATCCACTGAACCCATTGCGCTATTCCTTACTTCCTACAGGCCACCGGCCCAGTTCTGCCCGAGTAACCGAGTTACCCTATACGCACAGTAACATGGTTACCGTGATGGCAAAAGTGGCTGAGCCGGGGTCGGCAACTGGCGATGTAACTGGCGCCGCGCCGCCCGACCCGATCCTCGAAATCGTGGTCGACATGCTCGACACAGATGGTTACGAGGCTGTCCAACTCAGGGAAGTGGCGCGACGGGCAAAGGTGTCGCTGGCCACCATCTACAAGCGCTATCCGACCCGCGATGAGCTCATCGTCGCCGCGCTCGAATGGTGGATGGACGCCAATAGGTATGCGGGGCTGCCGTCCCTGGCCGATGGATTGCCGGGCGAATCGATCTATGCAGATCTCGTGCACGTGCTCACAACGATTTTCGAGCCGTGGGAACGGCACCCCGTGATGCTTCGGTCCTACTTCAGGGCGCGATCAGGACCCGGCGGGCAACGCCTTATCCAGCGGGGCGTCGATGCCGTCGTTCCCGTGGCTAGAACGATCTTCGCCTCGGCGGAACCAAGTTTCGCCAAGGATCTTGAATTGATCCTCACTGGCGTCGTGTTCGGCTTCCTCGGGCAATTCGCGCAAGGGGAAATCGACGTCACCGAGATCGTGCCCGGCATCGAACGCACGGTGTTCTGGTTGACGAGGGCTTACGAACGTTCTGAGCGTGGACAGTAATACCTGTCAATTGCTCGCGATCGACTTCCCTGCGAGCCCGTACATCGCCTCCGCCGGCACAGGTGTGATGCGGAGTTCGGCGGCGACGGCGTCGATGGTTGGGTGAGTGCAATGATGCCACCGCACGGCGCCGCGGCACCCTTCGCTCGGAAATCTTTACGCGGATTCCGTGTTCGTTCGGCCGGAAGCGGTCACTGCGTTTCGGCTGAACAGTGACTTGAGCACGTTGGTGTCGCGCTTTCACAGAAACTGCAAAATCTGTGCCCATTGAGAACAAGCGCACTTACGCGTGGCTCAAATGGACCATAATCAGTTCGTGGAGCGACGCCGTAACGGCCAGACGAGTCTTTCGCCGATGGCCACCCTCAAACAGTTGCCTGCTCTGGTTGTGCTGGAACGGATTCCGGTTCCAGTGCTCGCCATCGCGAAGGACGGCACGGTGGTGTTCGCCAATTCCGCATTCTCCGAAATGGTCGGCCGGGAGCCCGCCGACGTGGTGTCGCTGAAGTTCGAGGAGATCTTCCACCTGCCGCTCACCACGGATTCCGCGGTCACGGTCGTGCACTCTATGGCTAATGAGGTAGTCGAGCTGGCCCACCGGGACGGGTCGAGTGTGCGCGCGTTGATGAGCAGGTCGGCGCTGATCCGCGCCGATGACGACATTGCGCTTGCGACGTTTCAAGATTTGACCGAGCAGCTGTGGCTTGACGAGCGCTAGCCGATTCAGTTGTCCTAAATCTCCGGCGCAGAGACGGCCTTGATCGCCAGAGCCGTACGACGCTTCAAGAATTGCGCGAAGTAATCGATCTTGTCGGGTTGCACGATTCCGCGTAACACCGTCGACAATGCTTTCTGGTAGTCACCGAGCAGTACCGCCGGGTCGTCGAGGTTGCTGGCCTGACGCAACCCCATATAAATGGACACCAGCAGGCGTCCAATGTCTTCTGGATCGCCGCGATCGACGATGTCGCCCTCACGGATTCCGCGTCCGGCGATCTCGCCCAGCATTTCGATCCACCCGCCGAGCAGCCGCTCCTGCAGCTTCTCGGTGCGGCCGACCGACTCGAGCAGGTTGAAAGCTGCCCGCGTGATGTCTTCGGTGATGTCGGCCATGGCGATCAGGAACGAGACGTCGATGAGAGTTTCCAGCCCGGATAGCTTGCGGGTGAACAACTCCTGGAATGCGGCGCCGGACCTGACGGTCTGCTCGTCGACGATAGCCAACGCCAGCGCATGCTTGGAGCGGAAGTGGAAGTACATCGCGCCCTTGGTCAGCTGCGCATCGGCCAGAATGTCGTCGAGGCCGACGGCGTAATACGGACGCTGGGCGAACTGGTGCGCCGCGGCTCGCAGGATTTGCTCGCGCGTCGTATCGGAACGCTTGTCGGTTACATCGCTCATGTTTGTTGTCAGATCGTTGTCGAGGATAGGGCCTGGCTGTCGGCCAGGAACGGCATGGGCATCCAGCGCGACGAGAGTAGCGACTCCATCGCGTGGCTGGGCAGCGGGCGAGACAACAGGTAACCCTGCGCTCGGTGGCAACCGTGTCGCATCAGGGTCAGTGCGGCGGCCGGGGTTTCCACACCCTCGGCCACCAGCTCCAGGTCGAAAGCTTCGGCCAGGCCGATGATCGCCCGGACGATCGCCAGGTCACGACTACTGGTGCCCAGGTCGCGAACGAAGGACGTGTCGATCTTGAGCGTGTCGACCGGCAGCGACTTCAGATGCGACAGAACGGCATAACCGGTGCCGAAGTCGTCGATGGCGATCTGGACGCCGACTTCCTTCAGCGCCTCAAGGGTCTTGCGGGTGGTGTCGATGTCACGAACCACGGCGCGTTCGGTGATCTCCAGACACACCGAGCCACCGTCGATGCCGAACTCGTCGATGGTTTCGGCGACGCTGCTGACGAAGCCCCGGCTGACCAGCTGGGCGGGGGACACATTGAGCCGCAACATGGTGTTCTGCCCGACGCCGCGCGAACGCCAGCGGCTGAACTCCCCGATCGCGGTTCGCATGACCCAACGGCCCAACTCCCCGCCCAGGTTTGCCGATTCGGCGACGCCGATGAACGACTCGGGCAGTAGCAGCCCCCAGGTCGGGTGCCGCCACCGGACGAGCGCTTCGACTGCCACGATCGCGCCGGTCCACAGGTCGACCTCGGGCAGATAGTGCAGAAGAAGCGCGTCGTTGTCGATTTCGCCCCGCAGGTGCAGCTCGATGTCGTTGCGGAAGAGCCGCTGCAGCGATACGTCATCGCTGGAGACCGCGACGTTGTTACCGCCGGCCCGTTTGGCCGTCAGGACGGCCTCGTCCGCGCGATGCAGAAGGTCGCTGGTGTTGTCGCGGCCCGGCAGGCCCACTGCGACACCGACGCTGACGGTGCGGGTGATCATGTGACCGCCGAGGGACATCCGATCGCGCAGCGCCGCACACAGTTCTTCGGCGGTCTTCTCCGCCACCTCGATCGACATCGAGCGATCAGGCACGACGACGAATTCGTCTCCGCCGAGGCGGGCGGTCATGCTTTTGGCGCCGGCCTTCATCTGTAGCTGTTCGGCAAACGTTCGGATGAACCAGTCACCGGCGGTGTGGCCGAGATAATCGTTGATCGACTTCAGCCGGTCCAGGTCGAGATACAACACCGGGACGGGGCCAGGTTGACCTGCCGCCAGTCGTTCGGACAGATGCGCCATCAGCGCGCGGCGGTTGTGCAGGCCGGTCAGATCGTCGTGTTCGGCGAGGTTGCGAAGCTTCTCCTCGGCAGCGATACGGGCCTGGAGCTGCGCCAGCAGGGATGCGACTGTCTGGATGGCGTTGAGCTCATCGGGCCGCCATTTCTTGCGACGAAATTTCACGCAGACCAGCTGGCCGGTGGTGACGCCCCCCGACATCAAGGGCGCTGCGGCAGCGGATGGCGCCGTGATCTTGCCGGGGTCGACGCCCCACCTCTCCTGCGAGGCCGCTATCCAGCGCGCGCAAACCGGGTCGGAAGGCTCCAGTCTGATCACCGACAGTTTCTTGCCGTGCTCGCACAACGACAGAACCGGGTCGGCGCTACTGAAGTGGGCAACCGCCGCTGAGTCGGGGACTGATGGGTCGCGTCGCGGCGGCCATACCGCAACCAATTTCGACACCCGGATCTTGTGGTCGTTGTGGCGCAGGAAGGCGCCATCGATGTCGAGATGCTCGACGAGTTCGGCGAGCACCTGCTCATTGACCTCGGCAACCGTCGACGCCGTCGTCTCCATCAATCTGGTGGCGACGCGGGTGACCAGGTTGCGTGGCAAGGTCTCCTCCGATGTGGGGCGTAACTCGGGTGCCGCGTCAGAGCCTGGTCTGGCGTTCTAAGCGTCTGCTTAATCGAAGTTCGAATTCAGGGGGCGCAGCAGTTTGGGCGAAGTATATACGCCGAGCATGCGCAACGTCGCTGTTAGAGACATGCGGTACGTCCCGTTGGACAATGCCCGCCAAGATCGATGGTTTTCGGACTATCACTGTGGATTCGACCGGTTGAAAGTCGGCCCTTCGGCTCGCATCGACCAGTTAAATAAACTGCTTGATTTAACTACGTCGCCGGTGTTCACTGAGTCGGTGACCGCGGCCAGAGTCCTGCGTAACGATCGGTCTACCGGTACGCGAGAAGCGATCTTG
Organism: Mycobacterium sp.; assembly: GCA_036497495.1. Classification (GTDB taxonomy): domain Bacteria; phylum Actinomycetota; class Actinomycetes; order Mycobacteriales; family Mycobacteriaceae; genus Mycobacterium. The sequence continues at coordinate 7,051 of DASXJI010000325.1, read as the reverse complement.
TCCGCTGCTGAGCGGTTGTTCGCCGAGCGCGGAATGTATGCGGTATCGAACCGGCAGATCAGCGAAGCGGCCGGCCAAGGCAACAACGCGGCGGCGTGCTACCACTTCGGCACCAGGACCGATCTGATGCGCGCGATCGAAAGCAAGCACCGAGTGCCCATCGAGGAACTCCGTGCCCAAATGCTGGCGGGGACCGGGAGCTCGGCGGAGCTGCGAGACTGGGTGGGCACGCTGGTGCGCCCGCTCACCGACCACCTGACCGCGCTGGGCAACCCGAGTTGGTATGCGCGCTTCGCCGCGCTGGCGATGGCTGACCCGACCTATCGGCAAGTCGTGACCAAGGACGCACTCGGGTCGACGGTGCTCGTCCAGGCGATCGACGGTATCAACCGCTGCCTGCCCGATCTGCCGACGCGGGTTCGCTTCGAGCGGATGGTGATGGCCCGAAACCTATTGATGCACACATGTGCTGAGCATGAAGGTGAGCTCGCCGAACACGGGCCGCGGTCGCGCTCCAGCTGGCCGATCGCGGCCGAAGGGCTGATCGACGCGATCGTCGGCCTGTGGCAAGCGCCGGTTCACCGTGCCCAGGCCTCGCTACCGCACTGATCTGAGCTCGCCATGGGAGAAGGAGCCTATGTCTGACACCTTGACCGGACATCCCGGTGACGTTGCTTCAAACATTCCGGACTATCCGATGGCCCGCGCGGCGGGCTGCCCACTGGCTCCCGCTCCGGTCGCGTTGGAACTCAACGCCGTCAAACCCCTTAGCCGAGTGCGAATTTGGGACGGCAGCACGCCATGGCTGATCACCGGCTACGACGCGATCCGCTCGTTGTTCAGCGACTCCCGGGCCAGTGTCGACGACCGCAAGCCGGGTTACCCGCACTGGAACGAAGGCATGTTGGCCACCGTCCACAAGCGGCCCCGCTCGGTTTTCACCGCAGATGCCGAGGAGCACACCACGTTTCGGCGCATGCTGTCCAAGCCGTTCACCTTCAAGCGGGTCGAGGGCTTGCGTCCCGCTGTCCAGAAGGTCACCGACGACCACATCGACGCGATACTGGCGGCCCCGCGGCCGGCCGATCTGATCGACGCACTGGCCCTGCCGGTCCCGTCGTTGGTGATCAGTCAGCTTCTTGGCGTGCCCTATTCGGACGCGGAGTTCTTCCAGGAGCAGGCCAGTCGAGGGATGGGCCGCTACGCCAGCGCCGAGGAGTCGGCCGAAGGTGCAACCGCGCTGGCCAGATACATCGCCAAGCTGGTCCGCACCAAAATGGAGAACCCGACCGAAGATCTGGTGGGTGACCTCGCCGAGCGGGTCAACGCCGAGGAGCTCAGTGTCCGGGAGGCGGCGCAGTTGGCCACCGGCGTTCTGATCGCCGGCCACGAGACCACCGCCAACATGATCAGTCTTGCGATCGTTGCGCTGCTAGAGCACCCCGACCAGTTGGCGTTGCTGCGCGACACCGACGATCAGAAGGTGATCGCCACTGCCGTCGAAGAATTGATGCGTTACCTCAGCATCATTCAGACCGGGCAGCGTCGAATCGCCACCGAGGACATCGAAATCGGCGACCAGGTGATCCGCGCCGGCGAGGGCATCATCCTCGACGTGCCGCCGGCCAACTGGGACGCCCGTCGCTATCCCAACCCCGACCAGCTGGACTTGCAACGGGAGGACAACCCGCACGTGGGCTTCGGCTACGGTCGGCACCAATGTGTCGGCCAGCAGCTGGCTCGGATGGAACTGCAGATCGTCCTGCATACTCTGCTGCGCCGCATCCCGACCCTACGGCTGGCGATGCCCATCGGTGAGCTGCCGTTCAAACACGACGCATTGGCGTATGGGATTTACGAGTTGCCCGTCACATGGTGAATGGCGACGCTCTCACTCTGGTCGTGCCCGATCTTTCGGGCCACTGGTCGTGCACCCGGCCGCCCACGTCAACCATCTCTTGCCGTACCGCCAGTTGTTCGGCCCGAATGTCGTTGGCACCGCAGAGGTTATCCGGTTGGCCATCACCACCAAACTCAAGGCGGTCCATTACATTTCCACGATGGGCGTTACGGCGGTCGCAGATCACATCGTCGACGAGGAGACCGACGTCCGCCGCTCGATACCGGCCTGCAACATCAGCGACGGTTACGCGAACGGCTACACGATCAGCAAGTGGGCCGGCGAGGTACTGATGCGGCGGGTACATGACCTGTGTGCGCTGCCCGCAGCGGTGTTCCGGCCCGGCATGATCCTGGCCGACAGCCGATACGCGGGACAGCTCAACGCGCCCGACATCTTCACCCGGTTGCTGTTCAGCCTGGTCGCCACCGGCATCGCGCCTCGTTCGTTCTATCGCGGTGGCCACCGCCCGCACTACGAAGGCCTGCCGGTCGATTTCCTGGCCGAGGCGATCGCCGTGGTGGGGCCGCGTACCGGTAGCGAGTTTGCCGCCTACAACACCACCAACCCGCATGACGACGGGATTTCGCTGGACACCTTCGTCGACTGGATCACCGAAGCAGGTTATCCCATGCAGCGCGTCGACGACTACGCCGATTGGGTGCGCCGATTCGAGACGGCCATGCGTGGGCTGCCCGACGGCCAGCGGCAACGTTCGGTGCTGGCGGTGATGGACATCTATCGCCGGCCGGTCGAAGCAAGGGCTGGCTCGCCGGTGCCGGGCGCGCATTTTGACGCGGCCGTTGAGAAATCCCGACTCTCGATACCGCACGTGTCCAAAGAGTTAATCTGCAAATACCTGACGGATCTGAAACTGATTGGTGTGCTGGAAAAATGACCCAAGCCAATGTGCTCTACCCGCCCGGCGGCTTCGGCGCGCCGAAGAACCGGCACGGCCAGGCTCACGGAAACGCCGGCCTTCCCGCAGGCACCGAGGTGTTCTCCGCAGACACCCACATCTCGTTGGCGGCCGACATCTTCTACGAGCGCCTTCCCGACGACCTCAAAGACAGTGCCCCCCGGATTTGGTACGAGGATGGGGCCTACCAGATCGGTCACCAGGGGCAGTCGTTCCTGCCCGATGTCTTCAGCGCGGTGCTGATGCAGTACGACGATCTGGCCGGAGCGGCCACCAACAACATCGAAGCGCGGATACGCGAACTGCGTGAGGATGGCGTGGACCGGGAACTCGCGTTCCCCAACGCGCTACTGGCCATGTTCGGCTTTCCGAACAAGCCACTGCGCGAGCGCGTTTTCCGCATCTACAACGAGTACATCGCCGATCTGCAGGAGCGCTCCAACGGTCACTTCTTCGGCGTGGGCCTGATCAACTGGTGGGATCGAAAAGGTGCCCAACGCACCCTGGCCGAACTGAAATCGCTTGGCCTCAAGACGTTTCTGTTGCCGCTAAACCCGGGCAACGGCGATGACGGCATCATGATGGATTACGCGTGCAGCGCGATGGGACCGGTCTGGGATGCGATCGAGGAATCCGGGCTGCCGGTGACGCACCACATCGGCGAAACACCGCCGAAGGCACCTTGCGAGGTCAACAACGTCGCTGTCGCGATGATGGTGAACATCGACGGATTCCGGGAAATGTTCTCCAAGTACATATTTGGCGGCATCCTCGACCGTCATCCGAGCCTGCGAATCGGCTGGTTCGAGGGTGGCATCGCCTGGATTCCACCGGCGCTGCAAGACGCCGAGCATGTGCTGGCGTCGTATCAGCACATGCTGGATCACCCGCTGGAACACGACATTCAGTACTACTGGGACACCCACATGAGTGCGTCGTTCATCGTCGACCCGCTCGGCTTGAAGCTGATCGAGCAGATCGGTGTCGACAAGGTGATGTGGTCGTCCGACTACCCGCACAACGAGAGCAGCTTTGGCTACTCGGAGAAGTCGCTGGCCGCCGTCGTCGAAGCCGTCGGCCCGGACAACGCCGCCCGCATCGTCAACGGCAACATCAAGAAGTTCCTCGGTATCTGAGATGACGGTGGCTACCGGCGTGCAGAGCTTCGTCATCCCCGAGGAGCCTGACCGGGCGCGGATGCACCGCGACACCAGCTCGCGGCTTCGGGCCGCGATGGCCGAGCAGGGCGTCGAGGCGTTGATCCTGTTGATGAACGACAACGTGGTGTATGCCACCGGTGCAAGCTGGCCGGTGCTGGACGCCGGCCTGTCGCACGTCGAGCGTCCGGTGGCGATCGTGCTGGCCGATGACGAGCATCCACATCTGTTCATCCCCTTCCGGGAGGGCGCCGCGTCGGAATCGCAGGTGCCCGCGGACCATCTGCACGATCCGCTGCATCTCGAATTAGACGAGGGCGTCGAGCAATTCGCCCGGGTGATCGGCGAATTGATTCCCCGTGGTGCCAGTGTCGCGGTGGACGAGATGACCGGCGCAATGCGCCGCGTCGCCGATCGCATCTTCCCGGGCGGGCCGCCGTCGGAGGCCGCAGAGGTGGTCGGCGCGGCGAACCTGGTCAAAACACCGGACCAGATTGCCTGTCTGCGCAAGGCCAGTCGCATCACCGAACGGGCGATGGTCGATGTGCAACAACAGCTGGCACCCGGTGTGCGGCAGACCGATCTGTCGGCCAAGCTGGTACGCCGCGCCTTCGAATTGGGCGCCACGGCGAACATGCTGGAAGCGATCTGGCAGGTGATGCCGCCGTCTCGCGCCGAGGGAGTGTGGACGACACACGGTGACCTGGCGTTGCCGCTGCTTACCAACGAACGTGAACTCACCAAGGGCGATGTGCTGTGGACCGACGTCAGCATCAGCTACGCCGGATACTGCTCGGACTTCGGGCGCACCTGGGTGGTCGGCGACACACCGTCCGCCCGTCAGCAGGCTCAGTACGAGCAGTGGCAACACATCCTCGACGCGGTGCTCAAGGTGACCAAAGCCGGTGCGACGTCAGGTGATCTCGCGCGCGCGGCGATCGCCGCCAACGGCGGAAGCAAACCGTGGCTTCCACACTTCTACCTCGGACACGGCATCGGCATCTATCCCGCCGAGCCACCCATGATCGGCACCGATCTGGGTGAGGAGTTCGACGACAACTTCGTCTTCCCCGTCGGGATGACGCTGGTGCTGGAGCCGGTGGTGTGGGAAGACGGCACCGGCGGCTACCGCAGTGAGGAGATCGTGGTGATCACCGAAGACGGCTGTGTCCGGATTACCGACTACCCCTATATGCCCTATGGGAACTGAGGTTGCGCCCGACGGCCGGGACCTTCGGTTTGGGCGTCGGCAACGGGCGCTGGCGCAGATGGAAGCCCACGACATCGACGTCCTGGTATTAGGCCGCCAGGCCAATGTCCGTTACGTGACCGGGGCGCCGCAGTTGTGGATCGGCGGAACCCGGCCGTTCGGTCCGGTCTGCGTGATGCTGCGCGGCACCGGCGAGATCTACCTGATGAGCACAGATGACGAGGGAGTCCCCGAGGAGATCGGCCGCGACCGGCTCTACGGTCTGGCCTGGAACCCGATGACGCTGATCGATGTGCTGATGAACATCGACGGCGCATCGACCGCCCGCCGCGTCGGAACCGACGCGATCACACCGACTTTCGCCAAGCTGCTGCCGCTGGCATTTCCAAATGCTGAATTCGTCGACGGCGAACTGCCGATGCGAACCGCGCGGCGGATCAAGACGCCCGACGAGGTTGCGGCGATGTCCACCGCGGTGCGGGTGGCCGAAGCAGGGATCGCCGCAGCCGTCGCAGAGTTGCGGCCCGGGCTGAACGAGCAGACGCTGGCCGGTGCGGTTTTGGAGGCGATGGCCGCGGGCGGGGTGAGCACACCGGCCACCCAGGATGCCGCGTGGGTGACCTCGCGGGAACACCCGTGGCGGCGGGCACACAGCGACGGTGAGGTGCGGTCCGGCGACCTGATCGCGTTCGGCGCGGGCGCGCTGGCCGACGGATACGTCGCGGAGGTCAGCCGCACCTGGCCGGTCGGAGACGCCACCAACGATGCGACCGGCAAGCTGTATCAGCGTTCGAATGAGCTGTGGGACAGGCTGCTTGCTGCTTGCCGGCCCGGGGCTCGCGCCGCCGATCTGCTCGCTGCCTACGACGAGGCCGGCGAGCCGGCGCCACCGATGGCGGTCGCGCACGGTCTGGGGCTCGGCTTTGATCCGCCGGTGATCTCGCGACAACTTCCGGCCACCGCCGACGCCGAGCGGCTGGACCCGGGGATGGTGCTCGCGCTCACCGGCTACGTGTGGCAGGAAGACCTCGGCGGTGTGCTTCGCCGCGACACCGTCCTCATCACCGACGACGGGCCCGACGTGCTGACCGCCAGCCCGTCATGGAAATAGCATCCTATCCAGACGGTCGCCGAATCGCTCTGTCTTCCAGAGGTTCAGCGCATTGGTCAGCATCTGCAACGGTGCACGGACGCTCTCGTCATCTTTGATGCGAGGGTCTTTTCTGGTCATGGTGTGCGCGGCGTCGCCGAAACGTGAACGGATCAACGCGGGTACGTCGAGCAGCCAGGCGACCGTCATGACCCCGGCGTAGAGCATGACCAGGTTGTGCAGCTCGGTCACACTGAGATCTGGCCCGCCGCAGGCGTGTATCTCGGAGACGAACACACGCAGCAACTCATCGAGGTGCCGATCCCACAGGTCGGTCTCGGCGCCCGACATCGCACCCCACAACGCCATGGCAACGTTCATCTGGCCGGCGCAACCCCAGTCCAGCAAGCCGCAGTGCAGGGCGTTGTCGCTGTCGCGCCAGAACCAGGCGTTGTCGACGTTGGCGTTCCAGTGACACAGCGCGATGTAGTCCGGGTGATCGGCCAGATAGCTCCACACCGCCGGCTCGTTGGCCAAGAATCGGTGCGCGTCGTGGCGAAGGCGCGAAATGAACTGCTGGGAACGGACGTTCGCGGGCAGCAGCCCGGGGCTGGTTTTCACAAAGTCGGCGAGCTGGTCCAGTCGACGGTCCAGCTTCTCAGGGCTGATCGGTGCCCGTTCACCAACCTGTGCCGTCTGCATGTCGACCGGGAACCGATCGCCGGCAGGAATGCGTCCGGACCGGTGGCCACCGACGAGCCGGCCCAGCGCCAAG
>DASXJI010000324.1:0-3607 GCA_036497495.1 Mycobacterium sp. | reverse complement strand
GTCACAGGTACGGGCACCGACTGGATCGCTGAGCTCTCCGAGAGTGACACTGCCGCAACGGAGCTGCCCGAGGTCTCGGTCGCCAAAGTCAGCGGCGGGACGACCTTCGAGTTCCAGCCGCGGCGATCGCTGCCATTGACCGTGGTCTGACGCTTCTCGACCTGTCAAGCCGCCGGCGGTATCACTTCGATGACGCAACCGCATCGACCGGGTACCGATGATGTTGTGCCCGACCGTCGTAGCGTGAGTCGCCGTTATCGTTGACGCTGGCCACCGAACGCTATCGACGAAAGTATTCGCTTTATGTATGACCCGTTGGGGTTATCGATCGGGACCACAAACTTAGTCGCGGTCCGCAGTGGGACGCCACCTGTCTCGCGTCGCGCTCTGCTGACCCTTTTCCCGGATCGCGCGCCGGAATTAGGCCTGCCGGAGAAAGATTCAACAAACCCGGACGCAGCTGACACCGGCACACTGATGGCCGGCTTCGTCGAGCGAGTTGGAGGGTCGCACGTTCTGAAATCCGCTGACGGTTCCACGCATGATCCAGCGCTGTTGCTGGTCGAGGCGCTGGATGTCTTGACCAGCGCGACTGGCGCCAAAGCATCAACATCGAATATCACGATGGCCGTTCCCGCGCACTGGGGGCAGAACGCGATGCGGGGCCTACAGGACGCACTGATCACCCACGCCGATTTTGTTCATGGCGGTATCGCGCCGCGGCTGGTTCCAGACTCGGTTGCTGCGTTGACGGCGTTGAACTCCGACTCCCGCCTGCCTTCCAAAGGCGTTGTCGCGCTGCTCGATTTCGGCGGCGGCGGCACCAGCATCACTCTGGCCGACGCAGCCTCGGACTTCACACCAATTGCCGACACGTTGCGTTTCCCGGAGTTCTCCGGTGACCTCGTCGACCAGGCGCTGATGGTGCACGCGCTGGACAGCGCGGGTCACAGCAACGGCGCCGATCCCGCCAGCACTGCCGTCGTGGGGCAATTCGCCAGTCTGCGTGAAGAGTGCCGTCTTGCCAAAGAGCGGCTGTCCACCGAGAAGGCGACCGATCTGGCTATCGACTTGCCGGGCAAGCGCACCCGCATGGAGCTGAGCCGAGCGGAGCTGGACGGCCTGATCGAGGAACGGCTCGAGGATCTGCTCTCCGCGTTCGACGACTTGTTGCACCGCAACAAGGTTCGTGGCAGAGATCTCGCTGCGGTGGCGATGGCGGGCGGCGGTGCCAAGATCCCTGTTGTCGCGCAGCGTCTTTCGTCGCAGACCAAAGCCTCGGTGGTGACCGCCGTGCAGCCGGCGTTTGCGACTGCAGTCGGTGCGGTGATGCTCTCCGCCACGCAGCCGATCGAGACGCAAGACGGGCGGCGCGAGGAAACGACGATGGCCGCGCTGGTTGGCGCGTCGACCGGCAGTTTCGCGACGTCGACCAGCGGGCTTGCCACCACCGGTCGCTTCCTGGCTCCCACCGACGCGCTCGGAACGCCCACCGGCACTTTCGGCGCCCCGACCGGCACCTTCGGCATCCCCACCGCCGGTGCGCTTTTCGACGACCCGTCGGAAAGGCTGACGGAGTTGGCCTGGTCGCAGGCCGACGATTCCGGCGAAGAGCCGGTGTTCTACACCGGCGAGCCATATGACACCGACGACAACCGCGCCACCCCGTCGCAGCTGATGCAACTGCCGAAGGCCGAGCCGCTCGACATGGCTCCCCGCGGAACTCGTCTGCCGCAGCTTTTTCTTGGACTCGCCGCCCTGGTGTCGATGATCGCGATCGGCGGTGTGGCGTTCACCTTGACCAGTAGCGACAACCGGGCGCCCACACTGCCGAGCAGCACGACGACGGCGCCGCCCCCGCCGCCGCTGAGCTCGCAGCTTCCGTCGCCGAGCCCGGTGCCGCCACCTCCGCCGAGCGCCGAGCCGTCGCCGATCGTCGTCCCGCCGCCGACCAGTGAAGCGCCTCCGCCCCCTCCGTCGCCGATCGAGACATACGTTCCCCCGCCGCCGCCACCGCCGCCTGTGAGGACGAGGGCGCAGGTGACGACCACCGTGCCGCAGCCGACGACCACCACGCCGCAGGCGACGACCACCACGCCGAGTACGCCGCCCCCGCCGCCGCCACCGCCGCCGCCCACCTCCACGGCGCCGGCGATGACGACGACATATCTGAACCTGCCGTTCGTGCCGGTGCCGATACCGGTGCAGGTGCCCGAGAGTCCGGGTGGGGCGAATCAGCAACCACAAAACCCGTATCAGCAGCAGAACCCTTATCAGCAGAGCCCCTACCAGCAGAATCCGTATCAGCAGAGCCCGTACATGCCGCAGAATCCCTACTCGAACCCGGGGTACGGCTACTAGGCGTGGCGCGAGGGCGCTGAAATGCGCACACTGGGTGTATCGGTGTGAGCTGCCAGGAGGCCGCAATGGACGACAAGGGTCGGTTCGGATTCGATCCGGAAGACTTCGAGCACGTGATCCGCGACGCGACCGAGGGACTTCGCGAAGCGTTCGAGGGAGTTGGCCGGTTCTTCACGTTGCCCTCGGAACGGGCTGGGTGGTCGACGGTCTTTGAGGACTTGGCGCGGCGCACCCGGACCCGGCCAGAAACCACCGGCGAAGCCGGCGACGGGGTGTGGGCGATCTACACGGTCAGTGCCGACGGCGGCGCCCGCGTCGAGGAGGTGTACGCCTCCGAGCTCGATGCGCTGCGCGCGAACCGGAACAATACCGACGCGACCCGCAAAGTCCGTTTCCTGCCGTACGGCATCGCCGTCAGCGTTCTCGACGATTCGGGCGAAACACCGTAAGCCGTTGCGCGGGAAAGCGGCGTTGGTCACCTCGCTGCGGCACGTTCGCGTTCCGTACGCCACAATGAGGATCATGCGTCTACGCCAGATCGGTCGTGTCCTCATCGCAGCATTAATAGTTGTCGGCGGGTTGTTCAGCGCCCCGATGGCAATCAGCTCTGCGCAACCATGCCCGGACGTCGAGGCGGTGTTCGCCCGCGGCACTGGAGAGCCAGTCGGCGTCGGCGGCATCGGTGAGCCGTTCGTCGACGAGTTGCGCACAGCGGTCGGCCCCAAGTCGCTCGACGTCTACCCGGTCAACTACGAAGCCAGCAGTGACTTCTCCGATCGCATCCAGTTCGCCCAGAGCGTCGTCGACGGGATCAAAGACGCCACCAGCCACATCGAGGCCACCGCGGCGAACTGCCCCAAGACGAGGATCGTGTTGGGCGGTTACTCCCAGGGTGCGGCCGTAGCCGGCTTCGTGACCTCGGCGTCGATCCCTGCCGGGGTGCCCGCCGAATACTTGCCGTTTTTGCCGAAGCCCATGCCGTCCGAGGTCGCCAGCCACGTCGCTGCGGTCACGCTCTTCGGAAAGCCGTCGGCGCAGTGGCTGCAGAATTACGGGGCCCCGGCGGTCGTCATCGGTCCGCTGTATGTGCCCAAGACCGACGATTTGTGCGCCGAGGGCGACACGATCTGCAACGGCGATCCCGGGGGGCTGCCGAGTTTCGCGCACGCTTCATACCCGGTGAACGGGATGACCCAGCAGGCCGCGGATTTCGCGGTAAGTCACCTCTAGCCGTCAGTCGGGCTGG
>DASXJI010000323.1:0-6677 GCA_036497495.1 Mycobacterium sp. | reverse complement strand
GTGACCACTCCGGCGTAGCGCCGCAGGAACCGATAAGTCGGTACCCGACTGGTGTGTTGGCCGCGGTCGCCAAGCTCTTTGAAGCGTTTGACCGCCTTGTACAGCCGCTCGGGCTCCATGCCCATGGCAGTGATCTCGTTGCGGATCCGGTTGATCAGCGGTGCACCCGTGATCGCGCCGATGATCAGGCCCGGAGTGGCATTGCGGCCGACGAAGTCGATCAGCAACCGTCGGATCTTTGTGTGCCCGATCAGGTCGAGGACTTCGAAATCGACGACCAGATGGCGTGATTCGTCATTGTTGATCTTCTCGAACACCTGATGGCAGACCGGGTCGTGCACCTCGTCAAGCAGGAACTTCAACAGCGCGCCGTCCAGCGCGACTTCGAGCATCGGGATGACGGTGCCGAGCAAAGACAGCGGCATGTCGTCGGCCCAGCGGTCCAGCCAGTCGATGGCCAGCCGGATGTTCACGTTCGGCTCGGGAACTTCACCGTCCTCGAGCATGCCCCAGCGCTTCATCAGCGCCAGTTCGGCGTTGGCGTGACGCTGCTCCTCGGCGTGGAAGTAGCGGTAGATCTCACCGATGGTCGGTGTAGGTGCCTTCTTCGCCAGCGCCGCGAACCCGCGGGCGCCGATGTTCTCGATCCAGCACAGGTCGGCCATGAACGCCTTGAGTTGTGGCCGCTGCTCGTTGCTGATCATCTCGGCGCCCGGTGCGTCCCAGTCGATGTCGGCCAAGGCCCATTGGCGATCTTTGATCTTGTCCAGCATTGCTTCCATGTCGATACTCATATGCGCCACTCCTTCTCATCGCATCGTCCCCCGCAAGCGGGAGGTGCCCCCACTGCGTCGTCGTTGGCGCCCGCCATCGGATCCTCCTTTGAACGGGATTCTTCAGAGCGGGGCGGCCCTGGACACCAGGCCCATGGCGCGGGTGTAGGTACCAGGTAGCAAACGTTTGATGCTCCAGCCGATCTTGGCTTCCAGTTGCGGCATGCAGTACAGGTCGCCGCGATCATGGGCATCCAGGCAGGTTTTCGCCACTTTGTCCGCTGAGACTCCAGTCCAGCGCATGATTCTGTGCGCGAACTGATTCGTCTCGGAGGAGATGCGACCCGATTCGAGGATGTTGGTCTTGACGAAGGTCGGGCACAGGGCGGTGACTTTGACTCCGCTGCCAGACAATTCGGCGGCCAGGGTTTCGGAGAGCGACAGCGTGCCGGCCTTGCTGACGTTGTAGGCCGCCATGCTGGGGGCGGCGCCGAATGCCGCGGCGGAGGCGACGTTGATGACGCCGCGCGGTGCATTCGAAGGGTCGGCTGTCCGCAGGATCGGCGCGAAGACATGGCAGCCATGAATGGGTCCCCACAGGTTGATGCCCAGCACCCACTGCCAGTCCTCGATGGAGAGTTCGCCGATCGGGGCCCCGCCGGAGCCGACGCCGGCGTTGTTGATCACCAGCGTGGGCGCGGCGCCGAACCAGGATTGCGACTGCGTGGCCAGATCGACCACCTCGTCGAGTTGGGTTACGTCGCAAGTGATTGCGACTGCCTCGCCGCCGATGTCGGCGATCGCGCTCACCGTTTTCTTGGCGGCGACTTCATCGATGTCGCTGCAGACGACCCGACTGCCACGGCGGGCCAGTTCGACCGCGAACGCCGCGCCGATGCCGCTGCCGGCACCGGTCACCACCGCTCGCGCGTGATGGCTCACCTTGGGCGACTTGCCAAACGGTCCGATCATTCTCAGCCCGCCTTCCCTGATATGGCCTCAATATTGTTGTCTTGCATCGAGGTGTCGATGAAACGTGCGACGTGCTTCCTGGCCTTGACGGCTTCTGGCGACAGCCTGGGCAGCGCCTGGAACACGTGCACCTGGTCCGGCCAAACCTGCAAAGTGCAACGGCCACCGGCGGCGCGGATGTCGGCGGCCAGGTGCCGCGCGTCGGCCAGCAGAGCTGCGGAACGGGATCGCAGCGATCCACGGGTCGGCACTGACTCCGTCATGCGAATGAGTCAACACAAAATGGTGACATTCGTCAATGGCAATGTCGTCGGCATGCGGATGCGTGCCCTTCAGCAAAACGCCATAGCGGACTACTCAGCCGAGCCGCGCAGCATCTGAGAGCATGGGACGTGCTGTCGGGTCAGAGCTAGTGCCCTGCCCAAGACATCAACCGCGGGGCGGGGTGAGCATGTGAACGTGGTTGGGCGGTGGTGGCGTCTGGGCGACCACTTTGACTGGCTAACTCTGTACTTGAACACCCGGGGCATCCGGCTGTTATGGCGGGCAATGATCGCAGCAGTGATCGCGTCGATCGCTGTGGTTCCGGCTGTGGCGTTGGTCAGGCCGACCCTGCCGCATTATCCAGCCGCGGCCTTCGTGGCGCCGCTTGCCAGCGCCTTCGGCGTGACGGTGGCACTGTTGTGGTTGATCCGCTGGCCCACGCGCGGGCAATCCGCCCTCTACGCCCTCATCGGGAGCGGCTGCATCGCGGCGGCCTGCCTCGTGCAAGGCGACCCGCTTGCCGGGTTACTGGGTTCTGGCGCGTTTGCGGTGCTCGGCGGCTACATCGCCTTCTTCCACACCGCGCAGCACATGATGATTAACTTCGCGATCGCCATGGCCACCGCCGTGGTACTCGTGGCGCGCCTGATCCGCTACTACGACACCATGGTGGCGGGCTGCGCATTTCTGCTTGTCCTGGTGCTCAACGTGGTGTTTCCGTTTGCGGTGCAATGGCTGGTTCATGCGCTTGCCAGCGAGTTGCGACAATCCAGCCGCGACCCGCTCACGGGTCTGTTGATCCGCCGGGCCTTTTATCACTCGACGTACGGGTTGCTGCTGCGCCGCAGGGAAGGGCCGAGTTATTTGGGCGCGGCGATGATCGATTTGGATAACTTCAAGCGCCTCAACGACACTCATGGTCATTCCACCGGAGACAACGCCTTGGTCGCGGTGGCCGGCGCTCTTCGCCTGGTCTGCCCGCCGACAACGATGATCGCCCGCTTCGGCGGTGAAGAATTCGTCGTCGCCGACATCTACCGCACCGACGACCTGCACGACATCGCCGAACAGTTGCGCAAAGCCGTCGCCGCCACCCGCTACCCCATTACGGCGAGTATCGGCATCGTCAGCGTCCCGCTGGGCCCGAGCTTCGACCCCGCCGAGCGTGAACTCATCGACGATCTCGTCAATGTCGCCGACACGGCCATGTACGCCGCCAAACGCGCCGGCGGAAACCAGAGCCGCTGCACCCACATCCCGCACGCCGCCCTGAGAGGGAGCGCCGCTTAATAACTGACCGGTCGTCTATTATGCAGCCATGCCACGACCTTCCAACCCCGAAGTCCGCAAGCGGCTGCTCGCGGCCGGCCTCGACCTCATCCATACACGAGGGTTCGCCGCCAGCGGCGTCAAAGACATCACCGACGCGGCCGGCGTGCCGAAGGGGTCGTTCTACGCGTATTTCCCCAGCAAAGAGGCGTTCGCCGCGGCAGTCCTGGACGCCTATTGGGTCGATATCGAAACTCGACTCGTGCCGATCCTTGGCGGTGACGGGTCAGCGCAGGAGCGGATCACCCGCTTCTTCCACGCGCTGGCCGACGACCACGAGGCCGCCAATTTCCTGCTCGGCTGCTTGATCGGCAACTTGTCCCTCGAGCTGAGTAGCTCCAGTGAGCCGATTCGCGCCCAACTGATCAACGTTCTCGAACGGTGGGGCAATGCTGTCGCCGAATGCTTGCGTTCCGGTGATCTTCGGGTGGATCTCGACGCAGACGAGATTGCCTCCCAGCTGATCGAAGCCTGGGAAGGAGCAGCGCTTCGGGGCAAGATGATCCGCAGCCGCATTCCCTACGACCGGTTCGAAGCCGACACCGTCCCCGCGCTGCTGCGCTGAACTAAGCGGGAATGACGATCCGGTTGCGGACGTTAGGTAGACGACTGGTCATCTATAAATGCAGGAGGCCGACAGTTATGGCATCAGGTGAGGAACTGTGGCGCGTCACGTTCCCGTTGAACAACGGCAGCGGCGCGATTCCAGCGCTCGGGTTCGGAACGTCGCTGTCCGATCGCACGAAGACGCGCGAAGCCGTCAAAGCCGCGGTCAAGGTCGGCTTCCGCCACCTCGACGCCGCCGAGCGGTATCGCAACGAGGCCGAAGTCGGCGCCGCGCTCAAAGAATTGTTCGCAGACGGCACAGTGCGCCGCGACGAGCTGTTCGTGACCACCAAGCTGTGGAACAACAACCATCGCCCCGAACGGGTCAAGTCGGCATTGCAAGCCAGCCTCGGCAGGCTCGGTCTCGACACCGTCGACCTGTATCTGGTGCACACCCCCTTCGCGTTCAAGCCCGGCGACGACCAGGATCCCCGCGACCCGCACGGAGCTGTCATCTACGACGACGGCGTCACGTTAGAGGAAACCTGGGCAGCGATGGAAAGCCTTGTCGACGAAGGGCTTACCGGAGCGATAGGGCTCTCCGACATCGACGTCGAGGGCGCCAAGCGGATCGCCGACACCGCCAGGATCAAGCCGGCCGTGGTCGAGGTCGAGTCGCATCCATACCACCCGCAGTGGGAACTGCATCAACTGCGCGAGACGGACGGGATCATCCTGTTGGCGTTTGCTTCGCTTGGGCACGCGCTCGAGCCGCGACTGCTCGACGATCCGCTGATTGTCTCGATCGCGCAGCGGTTGGGAAAGACGTCCGCGCAGGTGCTCTTGGCGTGGGGCATTCAACGTGGCAGCGCGGTGCTGACGGCATCGGTCAACCCGACGCGCATCAATGAGAATTTCGATGTGACCGCGATTCCCGAGAGCGCGGTCCAAGACATCAGCGAGCGTCTGCAGACCCGCTACCGGTTCAATTCAGTTGTCGACGGCGGGGAACCGGGCTTCGCCGAGGTGCCCGCAGGCAGTTGACACTTAGGCGGTCGACGTGGAGATGGCCTCGATGGCTTCTTCCGCCGAAAGGATTGCCGTCGCGTAGTTGGGGATGTTGATCTCCAAGGCCGCGCGCATCTCCTCGTCGGAGTAGCTGGCGGTCGCATCTCTCACGACGGTGACCTCATAGCCCAGCTCCGCACCGAAGCGAACCGTCGCCTCAAGGCAGGTGTGCGCGATGAGGCCCATCATGATCAGCTGCTGAATGCCGTGCCTCTTGAGCAGCAGGTCCAAGTCGCTGTTGGCAAACCCGCTGGAGCACCAATGCTCTTGGGCGACGATGTCGCCCGGCCGGGGTTCAAACTCGCTGCGGAGCTGACCGCCCCATGATCCGTACTCGAACGTTTTGCGTGACCACGCTGCCTTCTGGATCGGCGCAATGTACTTCCAGTTCTCGTAGTCGCCGGGCCGGTATCGGTGGTGCAGTGCGTAGAAGACTTGAATGCCGGCGTCTCGCGCCGCCTCGAGGACCTGGCTCATGTGCGGGACGCAGCCGTTGGCTTCGGCAACCCCTTTGAGGCGGTCCCACACTTTGCCGCCCTCAGAAATGAAGTCGTTGTACGGATCGATCACAACGAGGCCGGTGCTGCTTCTGCGGTATTTCACGTCGTCAACTTTGCTCCGGAGTCCCGTTGAGCACCACCTCCGCTAAGCTGTTTTACATATAAGACTTGATATGTAACATGGCCAGGTATGGCCGCCGTCACACTCGCGCAGCGTGATCTCACCGACGAGGCCGGCGTTGTCGAAACGTAGCCCGCGGGTTGGCGTCATCGGGGCCGGCCCCGGCGGTATCGCCATGGGTATTCAATTGGCCCAAGGTGGTTACGATTTCACCATTTTCGAACGCGGCGACGGGTTCGGCGGAACGTGGCGAAACAACACCTATCCCGGTGCGGCGTGTGATGTGCCGTCGCACTTCTACTCGTTTTCGTTTGCGCTGAACCCGTATTGGAGCAAGACCTACGCGAACCAGCCCGAGATCCTCGCCTATTTGGAGCGGGTCGCATCAGACCACCAGCTAGGGCAGCACCTGAAGGTCGGCACCGCCGTGACGTCGCTTCGATGGTCTGATGCCGACTCGCAATGGGCGATCGAAACCGCGCCGGGGAGTCGACACCAGGTCGATGTCGTCGTCAGCGCGGTCGGCATGCTTGATGTTCCCAATATCCCGACGATTCCCGAACGGGAGCGTTTCGGCGGGCGAGTTTTTCACTCGTCACAGTGGGATCATTCGAAATCGACGGCGGGACAGCGGGTTGCATCGATTGGCACCGGCGCCAGCGCAGTCCAGTACGTGCCTGCCATCGCCGCGGAGACTGAGCACCTGACCATATTCCAGCGCACCCCGATTTGGGTGGCACCGCGGTTCGATGACCCTTTCACCAGCGAGCAGCAAGAGTTGTTCGCGAGCGACCCCGCCGAAGCGCTGAAGCTTCGAGATGCGGCGTTCCAGCAATACGAAGTGGCCGATTTCGATGTCGAATCCGACATGACCAAGATGCTGACCGAGATGTCGTACAACTACCTGATGAAAAAGGTGAGCGATCCGGATTTGCGCTCGAAGTTGTTGCCGGACTACCCCGTTGGCTGTAAGCGGCCGCTGCAGTCGAAGACGTGGTTTCCGGTATTCGATCTACCGAACGTCACGCTGGAGACCGCCCCGATCGCTGCCTTCACCGAACACGGTCTGCGCACCGCGGACGGTGTCGAGCATCGGGCCGACAC
>DASXJI010000322.1:0-3259 GCA_036497495.1 Mycobacterium sp. | reverse complement strand
GCTGGCGTTTCAGCTGCTCTGGTATCCGAGCATCACCGCAGACCTGTCGCTGCCGTCGTTCACCGAGAACGCCGACGCGCCGATCCTGGACCGCGACGTCATCGACGCTTTTTTGCAGTGGTACGTCCCCGGCGTGGACATCAGCGATGCGAAAGCTCTGCCACCATTCATGGCGCCGTCCAACGCCAAGGACTTCTCCGGGTTGGCCCCGGCCTTCATCGGCAGCGCGGAACACGATCCGCTGCGCGACGACGCGGCCCTCTACGCGAGGCTGCTCAACGACGCCGGTGTGCCCGCCGAATTGAGCAACGAATCCACCCTGGTACACGGGTACGTCAGCCTCGCGCTGATCGTCCCCGCCGCTGCCGAGGCAACCAACCGCGGTCTTGCCGCCCTCAAAGCGGCACTGCACTAGTCGGTCATCCTTGGCACCCGGTACCGTCGGTACCGACTAACCGGTTGTAGCGGCTCGCGAGGGAGGTACCGGTGAACGGCGATCGGCCCCATTACCACTGTCTGATCGTTGGCGCGGGGTTCTCCGGCATCGGCGCCGCGATCAAGCTCGACCAAGAGGGATTCGGCGACTACCTCGTCGTCGAGGCCGGCGAGGAAGTCGGCGGAACCTGGTACTGGAACACCTATCCCGGTATCGCCGTGGACATTCCGTCGGCGTCGTATCAGTACTCGTTCGAGCAGCGGCCGGACTGGTCGCGAACCTATGCGCGCGGCGGCGAACTGAAGGCCTACGCCGAACACTGCACCGACAAGTACGGGATCCGGCCGAAAATCCGGTTCAACACCACAGTTCTCTCCGCCGAGTTCGACGACGAGCGGTCGCTCTGGCGGATCCAGCTCGATCCGGGCGGAGAAGTCACGGCGCGGTTCGTGTTCAACGCCAGCGGTGTACTCACCGTGCCCAAACCTCCTGACATCGACGGCGTCGACTCCTTCGGCGGCGCCGTCGTGCACACCGCCCGTTGGGACCACACCCTCGACCTGACCGGTAAACAGGTCGCCGTGATCGGCACCGGCGCGTCGGCGGTGCAGCTGATCCCCGAGATCGCGCCAATTGTCAAAGAGCTCAAGGTTTTTCAGCGCACACCGATCTGGTGTTTCCCGAAGTTCGATGTGCCGTTGCCCAAGCCGGCGCACTGGGGGCTGCGGCTGCCCGGCGCCAAGACTCTGCAGCGGCTGATCACCCAGACCTACGTCGAGGTGACCTTCCCGCTGCCGGCCCAATACTTCACCGTGTACCCGCTGGCCCGATGGATGGAGTCACTCGGCCGCGCGTATCTGCGACTGAAGGTGCGCGACCGCGCGGTGCGGCAACAGCTCACCCCGCAGTACGCGATCGGCTGCAAGCGGCCCGGTTTCCACAACAGCTATCTGTCGACCTACAACCGCGACAACGTCCGACTGCTGACCCAACCGATCGACAAGGTCACGCCGTCGTCGGTAGCCACCATCGACGGCGCCAACCACGAGGTCGATGTGCTGGTGCTGGCCACCGGTTTCCACGTGTTCGACGCCGACACCACGCCGACCTTTACGGTCACCGGTAGCGGCGGCCAGCGGCTCGCCCGGTTCTGGGAAGAGAACCGGGCGCAAGCCTACGAGGGGACCACCATTCCTGGCTTTCCTAATTTCTTCAGCACGATGGGACCCTACGGCTACGTCGGCTCGTCGTATTTCGCGTTGATCGAGGCGCAGACGCACCACATGCTGCGCTGCATGAAGCGCGCCCGTCAGCGCGGCGCCACCCGCGTCGAGATCAGCGAGGAAGCCAACGCCCGCTACTTCGCCGAGCAGTTGAGCCGTCGACACCGCCAGGTGTTCTGGCAGGACAGCTGCCGGACGGCCAACAGCTACTACTTCGACAAGAACGGAGACGTGGGGCTACGACCCGCGAACACCTTCGAGGTGTATTGGCGCAGCCGTCGTTTCGATCTCGACGACTACCGATTCACCGGCTAGAGGACGTGGTCAGCCACGGTTGGCAGCTCGGTTGACACCAGCGCGCGCAAATGACGGCGGTAGGCACTGCGACCGACCGCGGTAAGGCTCAACCACCGACGGCCGTAATAGGGATACGCGTCAATGTATTGTCCCGCAACAAGTTCGGCTGTTTGCTGGCGGAGTTCTTCGTCGCCCACCCGTAATGCCTTGGCGAGGAATCGGGCCTCGATCGAGTCGACACCGGCCAGCATCGCACACACCATGGTCTGAGGCCGGGGAGCGATCACCGGGTCCCCCACCGCCGGATGATCGGGCGTTTTGCGCATTGTTCGGGCGTCGATGCCGTAGGGATCGATGAGCCAGGGCAGCGTTGCGGCGGCGATCACCGGTGCCATGAAAGCGACGAACGGCAGCAGATAGGACATCGGGGTTCCGCGGTGCGCGCTCGCGGCCGCCCACTTCCACCAATGCAGTGATGCGGCGACCGCCACACCGACGATCACCGACACGATGACCAGGCTGAGCAGGCCGAGCAGGCTCGTCAGAAGGAAAACACCACGCGAGAAGAGTCGAATCCGGCGCGGGTAGATACGTCGCATCCGCCTGGCCTGCCACCACGTCGCCGCCACCGATGCCGTCGGAAGGGTGACCGCGGCGACCAGTGTCAACGGCAACGATCTCGACCCGTAGAACAGAGCGAAGACGGCTCCCCACGCCAGGTAGAAAAGCAACGAAGGCTCAAATTTCGCGTATAGCGCCCGCCGAGCCGCCGCGACATCCGCCAAGGTGCCAATTGGGCGCGTGACCGGCATGCCCGTCAATTTATCGCGTAACAGCGGCGCCAGCAGTCCCCCGCACGCGGGCGGGGGTAGATCTAGACTGCGCGCTTGAGGTCGTCGACCTTGTCGAGACGCTCCCACGGCAGGTCGATGTCGGTGCGGCCGAAGTGGCCGTACGCGGCGGTCGGCGCGTAGATCGGACGCAGCAGGTCCAGATCGCGGACGATCGCGCCGGGCCGCAAGTCGAAGACCTCGGGCACGATCTTCTCGATCTTCACCGGGTCGACGGTCGCGGTGCCGAACGTCTCGATGAACAGCCCGACCGGCGCGGCCTTGCCGATGGCGTAGGCGACCTGCACCTCGACCCGCTCGGCCAGGCCGGCGGCGACGATGTTCTTGGCCACCCAGCGCATCGCGTACGCCGCCGACCGGTCTACCTTCGACGGGTCCTTGCCGGAGAAGGCGCCGCCGCCGTGGCGGGCCCAGCCACCGTAGGTGTCGACGATGATCTTGCGACCGGTCAA
>DASXJI010000321.1:0-3720 GCA_036497495.1 Mycobacterium sp. | reverse complement strand
GGGCGCGGGGGCAGGCTGGCCAGCAGCGCGATACCTGCGGCGCCGCGATCGAGCGGATACCGGCTGCCCTCGTGGAAGGCCAGCTGGTAGGGGACCTGGGTCGGGACGATCACCGCGATGGCCACCTGCTGGTCTCCCTCGGCGACCAGCAGCGACACCGTGGTGCCTAGATCGTCGGCCAGCGTGCGCAGGATCGGCACGCTGAGCTGGCGGACGTTGCGGTCGAACGACGCACCGAGCAGCGCCAGCCCCGCGGCGGGTCGATAGCGGCCGTCTTCGCCCTTGGCGACGAGCCGATACTGGGCCAGCGTCGCAAGCAGGCGATACGCGATGGTCCGGTGCACGCCGACGCCGTCGGCGACCTGCTGCACGGTCATTCCCGCGGGAGCATCGGCCACCAGCTGCAGCGCATTGAGTCCCCGGGCCAGCGTCTGCGAGCCGGGCGCCGTGGTCGTCGGGACCTCGCGCATGTCAGCGCACCAATGCCCGGCAGGCGAACCCGGGTCGAGCCGTGCTTGACAGCGGACCGGCAGAGAGTGATGCTCTATACATAGTGCACATTGGTGTGCGATTTTAGCACACTCAGTTGGCGGAAAACGAGAACCAAATTTCCGCTGTGACTACGCAGAGAGGAACCGGTGGCCGAGCACGAGAGCGTGTGGAGTGACCTGCAGGGTGTGCCGTTCGTGCAGGGCTTCCTGGACGCCGGTGGTGTGCGAACCCGCTACCTGCACGTCGGCGATTCGAGCAAGCCGCCGCTGATCCTGCTGCACGGCTCCGGCGGTCACGCCGAGGCATACGTGCGCAACCTGGAGGCGCACGCCGAGCACTTCTCGACCTGGTCGATCGACATGCTGGGCCACGGCTACACCGACAAACCCGGTCACCCGCTGGAGGTTCGCCACTACGTCGACCATTTGCTGGCCTTCCTCGATGCGATCGGCGTCGAGCGCGCGCACTTATCCGGTGAATCGCTTGGCGGCTGGGTGGTTTCCCGCGCCGCCGTCGACCACCCCGACAAAGTCGACCGGCTGGTGCTCAACACCGCCGGTGGTTCGCAAGCCGATCCCGAGGTGATGAAGCGGATCATTACGCTGTCGATGGCGGCCGCCGAAAACCCGAGTTGGGAAACCGTGCAGGCGCGAATCAAATGGTTGATGGCCGACAAGTCCAAGGACTACGACGACCTGGTCGCGAGCCGCCAGCGGGTGTACCGCCAGCCGGGCTTCGTCTCGGCGATGCGTGACATCATGGCGCTGCAAGACCCCGAGATCCGCGCCCGTAACATACTGGGCCCCGGCGACTATGGGTCGATCACTGCGCCAACGCTGGTGTTGTGGACCAGTGATGATCCGACCGCCGACGTGACCGAGGGCCGCCGAATCGCCTCGATGATCCCCGCTGCCCGCTTCGAAGTGATGTCCGGCTGTGGCCACTGGCCGCAGTATGAGGACGCCAAGACGTTCGATCGTCTGCATATCGACTTCCTGCTGGGACGTTGACGGTGTCCGAAGGCGAGCAGGCCCGAGATGTGGATGCCGACGTCGTCGTTGTCGGCGCGGGGCCGGTCGGTCTGACTCTGGCCAATATCCTTGGCCTGCAGGGCGTCAGCACTCTGGTGGTCGAAGAGCGCGACACGCTGATCGACTATCCCCGCGGCGTCGGGCTGGACGACGAGTCGCTGCGCACGTTCCAGGCGATCGGGCTGGTCGACCACGTTCTGCCGCACACTGTGCCCAACCAGATTCTGCGATTTGTCGACGCCAAGCGCCGGATACTTGCCGAAATGGCCCCGCCCGACGCGCGTTTCGGCTGGCCCAAGCGCAACGGATTCGTTCAGCCGTTGGTCGATGCCGAATTGCTTCGTGGTCTGGAGCGCTTCGAGCACGTCGAGGTGCAGTGGGGCCGGCCCTTGACCTCGTGCACCGAGACGGCCGATGCGGTTACCGTCGAACTTGGCGGCGAGGGCGGGCCGAAGACCGTGCTGACCCGCTACGTGGTCGGCTGCGACGGTGGCCGGAGCGTCACTCGCCGGCTGATGGGGGTGTCGTTCGACGGCACCACCTCGCCGACCCGCTGGCTGGTCGTCGACATCGCGAACGATCCGCTCGGCCATCCCAACAGTGAAGTCGGCGCCGATCCGGCACGCCCCTATGCCTCAATCTCGATCGC
The DNA here is from genome assembly GCA_036497495.1 of Mycobacterium sp. Taxonomy (GTDB): domain Bacteria; phylum Actinomycetota; class Actinomycetes; order Mycobacteriales; family Mycobacteriaceae; genus Mycobacterium. The sequence continues at coordinate 1,548 of DASXJI010000321.1, read as the reverse complement.
ACACGGAATTCGCCGGTTCGAGTTCATGATTCACGCCGACGAGACCGATGAGCAGGCCGAAGATCCAGCCTTCCTCGCCCGGATGCTGGCGTCGATGGTGCCGTATCCCGACCGCGTCGACGTGATCCGGCACCGGGTGTACACCCATCACTCGCGGATCGCCGGCGCATTCCGCCGCGGCCGCCTGCTGCTTGCTGGTGACGCCGCGCACCTGATGCCGGTGTGGCAGGGGCAGGGCTACAACAGCGGAATCCGCGACGCGGCGAATCTAGGCTGGAAGCTTGCCGCCGTGGTGAACGGCTACGCCGAGGACGCGTTGCTCGACACCTACGACGTCGAACGTCGCAAGCATGCCCGGGCGATGATCGACCTGTCGACGATGGTGGGTCGCGTCATCTCGCCGACCAACCGACGGCTCGCTGCGGCTCGGGACCTGTTGGTGCGGTCCGCGTCAATTGTGCCGTCGCTCAAGCGATATGTGCTCGAGATGCGGTTCAAGCCGATGCCGCGATACGAGCAGGGCGCCGTGGTGCACCCCGAACCGCGGCGGGACGATTCGCCCGTCGGGACGCTGTTCGTCCAACCGCGGGTGGATACCCGAGAGCAACAGAACGTGCTGTTCGACGACGTTGTCGGCGGCTGGTTTGCCGTCATGTGCTGGAACAACAGTCCGCGGGAAATCCTTGGGGCCAAAGCATTTTCGGATTGGCAGGCGCTGGGCGCCAAGCTCGTCGCTGCCCGGCCATTGAACCAGCTGCACTGGGACGGCGATGACGATCCCGACGTGACTGTCGTCGGCGACCGGACCGGCCAGCTCAAGGGTTGGTTCGACGGTCACCAAGAATCCGTGTTGTTCCTGCGCCCTGATCGCTGTATCGCGGGCGCGTGTATTGCTCAGCTCGCTCCCGAGTTGAGTGCCTCGCTCTTCGACGTCCTCACCTTGACAACGGGAGGCGGTGATTTCCAAAGTGCCCATAGCCCTGTGCTGCATGTCCCACAGCCCACTGCTCAATCTGCCCGGGCCGTCGCAGGACCTTCTTGACGACATTGGCGGCGCACTCACGCAGGCAAGGGATTTCGTCACGCATTTCGACCCGGAGCTCGTCGTCATCTTTGCCCCTGACCACTACAACGGCTTCTTCTACCGGACGATGCCGCCGTTCTGCATCGGCACCGACGCGCAAGGAGTCGGTGACTACGGCACCCACGACGGCCCGCTCGACGTCCCGGAGGCGACCGCAGTCGCCTGCGCGAAAGCGGTGTTGTCGGCCGGCGTCGACATCGCCATCTCGGCGCACATGGACGTCGACCACGGCACCGTTCAACCGCTGGAGAAGCTGTTCGGCACCGCGACGGCGAAGCCGGTGATTCCGATCTTCATCAACTCAGTCGCCACCCCGCTGGGTCCGCTGCATCGCTGTCACACGCTCGGCACAGCAGTCGGCAGCTACCTTGCCACCCTGAGCGAGCGGGTCCTGGTGGTGGGATCCGGTGGGCTGTCGCATGATCCGCCGGTCCCGACCCTGGCGACCGCGACGCCTCAGATCG
>DASXJI010000320.1:0-4445 GCA_036497495.1 Mycobacterium sp. | reverse complement strand
CTATGAGTTTCCGCAGCTCGCGGTCGCACTGGCCCAGATCGATACTCTGGGTGGCGACGCCGCGGCGGACGCCGTTGACGACCGTGTCGGGGCGCTGGAGGCCCAGGCCGCCGAGATCATGGCGCTTCGGGATGCCAGCGTCACGCCGGCCGGATATCTGCTGGCATTCGGGTACTTGCTGGCGACGATGCAGGCCGAGCTGTCCTGGTTGCGAAGCTTTGCCGACTCGTTGCGATCCGGCGCTCCGCAGCGGCGGCTGACGGTGTCAGGCAACACGGTGCGGAGCCAAGACGAGGTGGGAATATGACGACGGCGACTGTTCGTGGGCGACCCGGTGGCGGCAGCCCGAGGGGCGCGGCGGCAAAGCGCGGCGACAACGTGAACCCCTGGAACGCGTTGTGGGCGACGATGGTCGGCTTTTTCATGATTCTGCTCGACTCGACGATCGTCGCCGTCGCCAATCCCAGCATCATGGTCAAGCTCGGCACCAGCTACGACACCGTCATCTGGGTGACCAGCGCCTACCTTCTCGCGTACGCGGTGCCGCTGCTGGTGTCCGGTCGGCTCGGCGACCGGTTCGGTCCGAAGAACCTCTACGTGATCGGACTGGCGGTCTTCACCGCCGCGTCACTGTGGTGCGGCCTGTCCGGGACTATCGGGATGCTCATCGCCGCCCGAGTGGTGCAGGGGCTCGGGGCCGCGGTGATGAGTCCTCAGACGATGTCGTTGATCACCCGCATCTTCCCGCCCGATCGCCGCGGGGTGGCGATGAGCGTCTGGGGTGCCACCGCGGGCGTGGCCACGCTGGTCGGACCGCTGGCCGGCGGGGTGCTAGTCGACGCGCTGGGCTGGGCCTGGATCTTCTTCGTCAACGTGCCGATCGGACTGATCGGTTTGGGGCTGGCGGTGTGGCTGATCCCCGATCTGCCCACCCACCGCCACCGCTTCGACCTGGTCGGTGTGGGGTTGTCCGGCGTGGGGATGTTCTTGATCGTCTTCTCCCTGCAGGAAGGGCAGTCCAGCCATTGGGCACCGTGGATCTGGGCGGTGCTGGTCGCGGGCATTGGCTTCATGACGGCATTCGTCTACTGGCAGTCGATCTGCACCCAAGAGCCGCTGATTCCGCTCGATATCTTCCGTGACCGCGACTTCAGCCTGTCCAACGTCGCGGCGGTGGTCATCGCTTTCGCCACCACCGGGATGATCTTGCCGCTGATGTTCTATGCACAGGCGGTGTGCGGATTGTCGCCGACCCGCTCGGCCCTGTTGACCGCACCGATGGCGATCACCAGCGGTGTGCTCGCGCCGTTCGTTGGCAGGATGGTCGACCGGGCCCATCCGCAGCCCGTCGTCGGATTCGGCTTCTCGGCACTGGCGATCGGCCTCACCTGGCTCTCGATTGTGATGACGCCTTCCACCGCGATCTGGGAGTTGATTCTGCCGTTCTTTGTCTTGGGTGTAGCGATGGCGTTCATCTGGGCGCCGTTGACCGCTACCGCTACCCGAAACCTGGCGCCGCAGTTCGCCGGCGCCGGTTCTGGCGTGTTCAACGCGACCCGTCAGGTCGGTGCCGTGTTGGGCAGCGCCGGCATGGCCTCGTTCATGACATCGCGCATCACCTCGGAATTGCCGCAGATGCCCGACGGTGCCTCGGGTCCGCCTGGCGGTGGCGGCATGGGCTTGCAGATGCCGGCGTTCTTGCGCGAGCCGTTCGCCGCCGCGATGTCGCAGTCGATGTTGCTTCCGGCGTTCATCGCGCTGTTCGGGATCGGGGCGGCGCTTTTCCTCGGCGGCGGACCGGCGAGACCCGGTACGCGCACAACTGACGAGGCGGGATCCGACAGTCCGGACGTGCCGACTCGGCGGGTGCGGGTAAGGCCCAGTGCCGCAGACGGTTTCGCCAGTGACTTCGACGGCTTCCGGGACGGCTTCGACGATGACGACGACTACGTCGAGTACACCCTGTCGCCGGCGCGCAACGCGCCGCCGTCGCGCGCGGCAAGCCGACCGGCCGGCGCGCAGGTTCCCGAGCCCCGCACCGAACCGCTGACCGTCCGGATCGAGCATCCGCGACCGGCGCCGGCCGAGAATTGGCACAGCTCACCGGTCGAATCGTGGCGCAGTCTGCTGGACGAGACCGACTCGGCGCCAGAGGATGAGCCAATCGGTTTCGCCCACACCAGCTTCCATGTCGACGACGAGCAGCGTTTCCGGCCGGATGATGAATTCTCTGCACCGGACCAACGCCGGTTCGACTATGACGAACCGTTCCTCGATGACATCGACACCTATGGTGGGTCAAGCGACCATGCACCGCGCGCACGCGGTGCGGCCCCCCGCGACGAACTCCGCAACGGCCATCGCCGTCCGGCTCCCAACAGACACCGTCGGTCCGATCCCGACCACGGGTACCCCGGCCGATAGCACCGTGCGGCCCGACTATGGCTCGCCGGTAAGCCTTTGCGCCGGAGCGTCGTAGCCGGTCAGGGCCAGGAAAGCGCCCAGATCCACGAGACCCGATGGCGCGGCAGGCAGGTAATCGGTCAACGTCTCGGCACGCACGATCACTGCCGCATACTGCGCGCGGCTGATTGCGACGTTTAGCCGGTTGCGGTTGAGCAAGAACGGGATTCCGCGCGGTATGTCCTCGACGGATGAGGCCGTCATCGAGACGATGGCCACCGGCGCCTCGGTGCCCTGAAACTTGTCGACGGTCCCGACCCGGACATCGCCGAGCCCCGCGGCGACCAGGTGTTCGCGCAGCAGCAGCACCTGAGCGTTGTACGGGGCCAACACCAACACGTCGGCGGCCGTCAACGGCCGGGTGCCGTCCTCGGTCGTCCACGCCAAGCCGACCAGCTCCCTGATCTGGGCAACGATGGCGGCGGCTTCTTGCGGGCTCTCAGTTGCGTTGCCGTCGTGCGGAACTCGAACGACATGGACTCCGGGCGGATATCCTTGGAGCCGACGCGCTGCGGTGACGTCGTCGTTGGACTGCAACCGGCCCTCGTAGGCCAAGACCGATACCGGTGCACACACCGCGGGATGCATGCGATGTGTGCAGTCGAGGAAGTAGCCCCGTTCGGCGGGCAGGGTGCGGTGGTCCTCGACCAACCAGCCCAACGCGGATCCGTCGACCGGCTCAGGATGTGTGCCCTGGCTGACCTGTGGCAGCTGCTGCGGATCGCCGAGCAGCAGCAGGCTGGCGGCCGCCGAGGCGACGGCGATGGTGTTGGCCAGACAGAACTGTCCGGCTTCGTCGAGCACCAGCAGGTCCAGGCTGCCCGGCGGAACCCGGTGCGGGTTGGCGAAGTCCCATGCGGTGCCGCCGATCACGCATCCAGTTGTGCCGGTGATGAATCCGGCGTATTCCTTCTCGTCGATCTGTTGCCACGCCACGTCTTGACGGTCGGATTTCTTCTTGGCAACGCGCAGCGGATCCAGACCGGCGACGATCGTGCAGCCGAGCAAGTTCTCCACCACGGCATGGGACTGCGCGACGACGCCGATTCGCCAGCCGTGCTCTGCGACCAGTCGGGTGATGACGCGCGCGGCGGTATGGGTCTTGCCGGTTCCGGGTGGCCCGTGCACCGCCACGTAGGACGAATCCAGGTCGAGCAGGGCGGCGGTGATGTCGTCGGCGGCGTCGCCGTCTCGGGGAAGGTCAGCGCCGCTGCGGGTCCGGGGACGGCGGCGCAGCAGGATGTCGAGCACTGCGGTGCGGGGGAGTTGCGGCAGTCCGGCGCCAACCTGGGCCGCCGTAGTCTCGATCGCCTCCCGCAGCGGCTTGGTTCCGACCGGCGCCCCGGGCGTCAGCGCGAACGGGAGCTCCTCGAAAGTGCTGCCGTCCGTGGGGGTTCGTTCGAGAAGGACCACTTCGGTCGGCACGCTCGGATCGTCGACCCCGACCACCTCAGCCCGGCCGGCCGCGCGTCGATCGGGGTTGTCGGTCAAGCCGGGCGGGGCGGGCGGCTCGTAGAGCGCGTAGACCTCTCGATTCATGGCGCCGCGCGCCAATTCGCCGGTCAGCCGCAGCCGGCGTTGCAACTTCTGCGCGCGTGGCGGCTTATGCCAATCGGTCGCGACGTCGGCCTCGCTGACGATGAAGACGTCGGTTTCGTCGGCCCATTCGTCGATGGGGTAGTTGAGTCGGTCGAAGTGCGCCCACCAGAACGGCTTGTCCTCACGGCGGTGATAGCCGCGTGCGGCCGACACCAGGGCAACCGCGGTCTGCTCGGCAGTTCGGTCGGCGGCGGCCGCAACCCCGGTGAACTCCTCGAGTGCCACGGCGAGTGGATCAGCCGGTTCGATATCGCCGCCGTCGGCGACCGGCTGGGCGCCGATCGGGGTGACCCCGCTTTCGAAGGCCCGCAGCAGCAGCCAATCTCGCAGTTCACGGGTGGACGTGCAGTCGTAGTGGTTGTAGTCCTCGATCTCCTTGAGTA
>DASXJI010000319.1:0-7307 GCA_036497495.1 Mycobacterium sp. | reverse complement strand
CGGAAACTGACCTGGTCGTCGACCACCCAGACCCGCACCTTCTGTTCCACCACGTTCGGATGATGCGGCACGGTTGTGTCCCGCACGATGGTGTACACACCACTCTTTTCATGCGGAGCCGTTGTTGTTGAGGAACATCAGCACAGCCTTGACCCGGCGGTCGACGGAGTCGTCGACGGTCAAGCTGAGCTTGGCAAAGATGGAATTGATGTGCTTTTCCACTGCCCGCTGAGTCAGCACGAGCCGTTGCGCCACCGTGCGGTTGCTGAGCCCGGTGGCCAGTTCGGCGAGCACCTCGCGTTCTCTGGGTGTCAACCGGCTGAGCGTCGCGGCAGAGCTCGGCTGAGCCAGCAGTGCCTCGACAACCAGGGGATCCAGCACGGTCCCACCTGCGGCGACTTGGTGCACCGCCTCGCTGAGCTGGTCGAAGTGTGAAACGCGTTCCTTCAGCAGGTAGCCGCGGCCCGCGGTACCGCCGTCCAGCAAGCCCTTGACGTAGTGGGGATCCGCGTATTGCGACAAGACAATTACCCCGATGTCCGGATGCGCGGTCCGCATCCACCGGGCCAACCGAATGCCCTCGTCCGTCGACGTCGGTGGCATCCGCACATCGGTGAACAGCAGCGTCGGATGATGTTTTTCGATGAGTTCGACCGCGGAGTCATAATCCTCAGCGATGCCAACGACATTTACATCCGCGTCGGTGGATAACGCCCGGTGGACGCTGTCTCGCACCAACAGGCTGTCTTCAGCGATGACGACCGAAATTGGATCACTCACCGTGATGTCGTCCCTTCTCGATCTCAAGGGTAATCAATCGATATCGCCGCATGAAGGTGTCGATCTTGATTGTCCAAACTATTCGCGCATTTGCGGCGGGCCGCTACAGTACTGGGCTACTTAATTTCGCGACATAGACCCTGAAGGCCGCGCGGCGACTGGTCCTGCGCCGCGGGATAGCTCCGAAGCCGTTGCGGAAGATCGCAATTGGATCAACTATCGCACCACGATGAGCCGGGCGGGAGCAGACGTCGGGGGGGTAGGCACCACCACAGGTGTGGTGCGTGCTTTCTGGTCGCCGACTTGTCGTCGGACAACACTCAATGTTTATCCGAGCCTGTCCGCCAAGGGGCACGCACATAGTCAAGGAGGCGAAATGTCGCAATCAACAACGGCATCCGCGATAGCTCGCGAAGCCGTCCATGAACCGACGTCAGAAAAGGACGGGACGACTCCTGAGCCCGTTCTGATCACCGAGCAGGAGGTGCTGTTCAGCACCCGGGTAGCCCTGTTGGTACGCAGGGCGTCGAACCCCCACCGGTTGATCGATGCGATTCGCGTTGCCGCGGGCTCGCTGCGCCCGCCGGCACCGCGCCAGCGTTATCCGATGGACACCGGTTACCTGGAGCGGGCGCGCATGGCCCGCGAAATGGACCGGCTGTGAGCAACTTCCGGTATGACTGGCCTGGCTCGCCCCGACTCGATGCGCTGCTGCACGAGCTCGGGGCGAGTCTGCGCCGCGACCTCGGGCACCGTCAACTCAGTTTGACGGCCGCGCCATCACCGAATCCGCAGCCGCCCAGTCGGTGGAGACCTTCCGATGTCTGATTCGCCAGATGCTGCCGTGGGACGTGAAGGTGTCCCGCTAACGAGACGACACCTGCACGTGGTCTCGCGTGACCTCGTCGAAGAACAGGTCGGCGACGTTGTGCCGGACGATCGGCCCCGCGATGACGGCATCATCGTGTGCTGGTGAAGAAACGTTAAGGCGCGCGCCGCTTACGGGTTTGGCGGGCCGGGGCAAAATGGGGGAATCGGGCAGAAATTGAGGCCCGGTGGCGTGGCCGGTTCAGGTCCTTCGACAATGTTGTCTGGGCACCCGCCGTAATACCCGGGCGGACATTGCTCGTGATATTCGTGGCAGACGCTCAGGTCCCAGCCGGTAGCCCTCAGGCCAGGCCAGACGTATTGGCCGGGGCACCACCGTGATGCCTGGGCGGTACCCGCGCCGAGCACCCCAGCGACACCACCCCACAGCAGGACACTCGCTGCTGCCCCGACGATTAGTCGCTTCACAATAAGACGAAGTATCCACCTCACAGCAAACCAAAGATATAGGGAAATCTCCCTATTCGTTCGACGCGCCGTAGGCGGCAAATGCGGCGATCTAACTTGGAACTTCACGCGCCATGGCCGAATCCGGAGCCGCCCAATCCGTACGCACTTTCCGATGTTTAATTCGCCAGGTGTCGCCATCGGGAACCAGGATGTCGCGGTAGCGGCCGAAGTGGTCGAGGCCGATGTGGGTGACGACCGTGAAGTAACACGACACCTGAGCCTCGTCGCGAGTTATCTCGTTGAAGAGCACGTTGGCGACGATGTGCCGAACGATCGGTTTGACCCCCGCGCCGACGGCGACGTTGCCGGTCACACCGCCGAGGAACGCCACGATCTCGGATCGTCCGCGCAGTGGCTCGAAGCCGCGGATCTCCAGAACGCCGTCCGTGCAGAAGGTGTCGGCCAAGTCGTTCAGCCGGGCGGCATCGCCGGCCCAGTTGTACCGGGCGAGAGTGGTAGCTAAAAGGGCGGTGGCTCATTGCAGGCCGCAATACGGGCTGCCTTTCGGGCCGCTTCGGCCGCGATGCGGGCTTCGTTGATCCCGCGCTCCCAGTCGTTGCGAGCGGCGCGGTCGGCGGCCCTGGTTCGCCGTCGAGCCGGCATCATGACGTCGCGGTTCGCGGTATTCGACGGTGTCCACGTCGGCAACGCCAACTTGCCGGTCGGAAGGGCTAACAAGGGAAAGAACAGGCTGCCAACGGGTTTCGTGGTGTAAGTGTGACCAGTCGGCGATGTCCAAATCACGGTGCCATCGGGTTCTTGACGATCTCGCCAGCCGTTGGGTCCGCTGTAGAAGGTCTTCAGTAAATGATGAATCCTGCAGAGCAGCTTGAGGTTTGACGGATGTGTTGGGCCCAGCGGCCACGGCACGGTGTGGTCTATGTCGGCACACTCGGCCGGGCGATCGCAACCGGGGAACCGGCACGTGAGGTCGCGACAGCGAATGAAATCAGCCAACGCCGCCGATGGCCGATACCGCGGCTCGGGTGCACAGTCTTTCGGCTGGACCAACGGTCGCAATTTCGCCGAAGGCGCCAGCTGCCGCACCGCTGACGCCGATAAGCCGCCGAAGCCCGGCACATAGCCCGGAGCCGTCGAGTCGCCGCTGAGTGTGGCGGCGTCAGCCAGCACGTAGATGACGACATCCCCGACTGTCGCGTCACTTCTGGCGGCTGGACAATCCGGCGATGCGCAGGCGCACGGCATCGCGGTGGCCCGCGCCGCCAGGGCAGACAGCGCGTCGGCGCGGCGCTGCGCCTTCGTGCGTGGATCGCCCGCACAAACCGTGGCCGCAAGCTCGTTGAGGCGTCGGTCAAAAGCCAAGGCGTCAGGCGCCCGAACGTCGCCCCAGATCTCCGCCATCCCAGATTGCAACGGCGATATGCCGATGTGGCGCTTCTCTTCGGTCTCCCTTGCCACTCGCACTGCCGTCGGCTCCAACAGCTGGATCCAGTAGTCGACGACCTCGACAATCTTGGCGTACGACCGTCGGCTCCACCGTGAGGCGTTCCGGGCCAGCCAACCGTCCAGCCGGGTCATCGCAGCATCGTCAATCATCAACTCAATGCGAAACACGACTGCCGAGATCACTCGAAAATCTACTTCCCCGGCCGCGAATAAGGCGCCCAGCTTCGGCAACCGCTCCGCCAGGCCGATCCCGTATCTCAACTGGCCGGCCGCCCGGCCGCGACTGATCCCCTGTGCAGCGGCCACCTCGGCGGCCACCTGCTCCCACCCGTCGATGCACCATTGCTCACGATCGTCTGCGCCTTGTTCAGCGAGGCGCCGCCGGTAGAGCTCAGCCGCGGCAGCGAACTTACGCGCCGTGATCGCCGACTCCAGCCGTGCGGCGTCGCGCATCACATCCACCAAGCCCGCGTCGTCCAGTCCGCACACCGACTCCAGATCCGGCAGCTGCACATCGAACATGCTTTCGATCATGCCTCGTGGGTCCGACGCGTTGGCTGGCCAGTTCGGCGATTGTGGATGAGCTGCCGACTGTGGATAATCCGTCAACGACGGCCCTTGGCACCATCGCGCGACGGTCGCTCACTGTTTGTTTGCTGGTCACCGGCGGGCGGGCTGGGTCTGCGAGCCTTGACAGCACGCACCGCTGAAAGGGTCGTTATGACAGAACACTTGCGCGCTTACAACAGCCTGTGGCAAGTCCGCAGCGACTCCTGGTGCCGATTGGAGGAGGCCGCCGACCGGCTGACGCGTCCGGACACCGCAGGCGCCCTGAAGGAAAAGTGCGTCGCCTCCTGCCAGGTGCTGCTGAACCAGTTGAGCTCCTTGGAGCCGTACTGGGCCTACCCCGGCACGCCGCAATTTGCCCGTGTGCAAAGGCTTTTCGCCGGTGGTAGTTACGACAAGTTCTGCCAGTTGGTCGCGCGGATCAACCGGGCGCTGACTCAAGAGTCGTACCGCAGCGGGGATGTGGAGAACGCCGGCGCCGACGAGCTGGACATGTTCCCGTCCGATCCGCGGCAACTCGAAGGCCAGACCGAAGCCGAGCGCGACCGTCCCTACTTCGAAGTGCTTGTCGTCGAGAAGATGACCGAAGCCCAGGAGCGCGCGCTGCGCAACGAGGTCCGCAAGTGGCGGCGCCCCGATGACGAATTCGTCTACGAGCTCGTGGTGGTCGCCAGCGGCGACGAGGCGCTGATCGCGGCACGGCTCAACGTGAACCTGCAAGCCGTGGTGATTCGCCGGCGGTTTTCGCACCAGTCAGCCCGGGACCTGTCGTCGCTGTCCGAGTTCGTCGACACCGGGGTGTCGAACGACCTGGCGGACCACTACTCACCCGAGGAGCGTGCCCAGATTCTGGCCACATCGCTGGGCAAGCTGCGGCCCGAACTCGATCTCTACCTGATGACCGAAATCGAGGTGGAGGACATCGCCGGGCGGCTGGGTCAGTACTTCCGACGGGTGTTCCACGCCCGGGAGGGCATGCTCGAACTGCACCTGTCGATCCTGCATGGCGTCGCGGCGCGCTATCGCACGCCGTTCTTCAGCGCGCTCAAGCAGTACAGCCACCGGCCGACCGGTGTCTTCCACGCGCTGCCGATCTCGCAGGGCAAGTCGATCGTCAACTCGCACTGGATCAAAGACATGGTCGGCTTCTACGGCCTGGAAGTGTTCATGGCCGAAACGTCGGCGACCTGCGGTGGCCTCGACTCGCTACTGGAGCCCACCGGTCCGCTGCGTGAATCCCAGCAGCTCGCGTCGAAAGCGTATGGCTCGCGGCACACCTACTTCGTCACCAACGGCACGTCGACCGCCAACAAGATCATCACCCAGGCGGTGGTGGCGCCCGGCGACATCGTGCTGCTGGACCGTAACTGCCACCAGTCGCACCACTACGGCATGATGATGGCCGGTGCGAATGTCGTGTATCTCGAGGCGTATCCGCTCAACGACTACTCGATGTACGGCGCGGTGCCGCTACGCGAGATCAAGTCGAAGTTGTTGGCGCTCAAGCGGGCCGGCAAGCTCGACCGCGTCAAGATGATGTCGCTGACGAACTGCACCTTCGACGGGATCGTCTACGACGTCGAGCGGGTGATGGAAGAGTGCCTCGCGATCAAGCCCGACCTGGTGTTCCTGTGGGACGAGGCCTGGTTCGCCTTCGCCCGGTTCCACCCGGTGTATCGCACCCGCACCGCGATGGCGGGGGCAGCGGCCGTGCGCGAGCGGCTGCACAGCCCGGAATACAAGGCGCAGTTCGAGACGTACCTGGCCGAGCAGACGGCCGAGAAGCCCAGCGACGAGGATCTGCTGAACCGTCGCTTGATGCCAGACCCGGCGCGGGCCCGGGTGCGGGTGTACGCCGCGCAGTCCACCCACAAGACGCTGACGTCGCTGCGGCAGGGCTCGATGATCCACGTCTACGACCAGGACTTCGACCAGAAGGTCGCGGTGTCGTTCCACGAGGCCTACATGGCGCACACCTCGACCTCGCCCAACTACCAGATCTTGGCGTCGCTGGACCTGGGTCGTCGTCAGGTGGCCTTGGAGGGCGCCGAATTGGTCCAGCGGCAGATCGAGAACGCCATGCAACTGCGTGACGCGATCGACAACCACCCGCTGCTCAGCAAGTACATGAATTGCCTTGGCACATCTCATCTCATCCCGAACGAGTTCCGCCCGACAGCCATCGATCAACCGCTGCGATCCGGTCTGCGCAACATGATGGCGGCCTGGCACGACGACGAGTTCGTGCTCGACCCCTCGCGAATCACGTTGTCCATCGGGCGAACCGGTTATGACGGTGACACGTTCAAGCGCGAACAGCTGATGGACCGCTACGGCATCCAGATCAACAAAACCTCGCGCAACAGCGTGCTGTTCATGACGAACATCGGCACCACGCGCAGCTCGGTGGCGTTCCTGGTCGAGGTGTTGGTCAGCATCGCCGCCGAACTCGACGAGGCCATCTCCGAGATGAGCCTGGGCGAGCGCGAGCACTTCGAGCAGGCGGTGTGGGGGCTGACCGAACGTCCGGTGCCGCTGTGCAACTTCAGCGGATTCCACCCGGCGTTCCGGGATCACAGCGGTTCCGAGCCGACACCCGAGGGCGATGTCCGTCGCGCGTTCTACCTGTCGTACGACGACACGAACTGCGAATACCTGATGGGTGAGCAGATCGGCGAAAAGCTGGATGCCGGAATCGATGTGGTGTCCGCAACATACGTCACGCCCTACCCCCCGGGCTTCCCGGTGCTGGTGCCCGGCCAGGTGTTCAGCCGCGAGATCCTGCAGTTCATGCGCGATCTGGACACCAAGGAGATTCACGGCTACGAGCCGAACTTCGGCTACCGGGTGTACACCGAGAAGGCGATCGAGACGGTCGGCGCCGCAGCGGGTTTGCCGTCCAACGGTCACCACATCGAGGCTGAGGCGTCGTCGAAGGCGACGAAGAAGAAGCCGACCAAGCGCGGCGGCAATGGTCACGACTCGGGTCCTCCCGAGGTCGGGCAGGACGAGCTACTCGGCCAGCAGCAGCCCGGCGACGCGGTGACCGCAGACTAACCGAACGGCTCGCCGTCGAACCGTTCTCGGGTGGCGAGTTCGGCGACGCTGGCGCGCCTGAGCTTCGTCAGCTGTTTTCGCGGCTTGCCTAACGGCACAAGCGCGGCGAGAGCGAATGACTCAGGCACGCCCAATAACTCGCGGACTCGCGCCTCCTC
>DASXJI010000318.1:0-1769 GCA_036497495.1 Mycobacterium sp. | reverse complement strand
CGCGCCGCCAACACCGCGGTGCCCAACGGCCACGGCACCTCGCGGGCAGTCCCGGTGATCCGGCCGTCGTGCTCGGCGGCGTCGGCGGTCGCGACAGTCAACGGGCCGCTGTCGGGCAACGGCAATCCTGCCCTGCCCGCGAGCCACGCCGCGAGCAGATCGGTCTCGGCGATCGGCACCGCAGCCGCATGTCTTGCCAAGCCGGACAGCACAATCGCCGCCTCAGCCGGGCCTGCGTCCTGGCTGCTTGTCAGCCGCGCAAGGCCGGTGTCCTCCAGATTGCGCCATAGCGCTGCATCGAACGCGTCGGGAAAGCGATGTCCAACGCGGGCGTCGAACGCCCGGCGGCCGAGATCGTCGACCAGTTCCACCAATTCGTTCATTGATATCGGCTCTTCGCGCAAGCGCTCATCGCGGCGCAGCACCCATGCCCTTGGCCACCACTCCGCGAAGCACCTCGTTCGTGCCGCCGCGCAGCGTGAACAGGGGAGAGTGCACACGCGCAGTGGCAAGCAGCGCGCGCAAGGGTTCGGCATCCTCGACGTAGTCGAGCAGGTCGGCAACCAACTCGACAGAGTCCTGCTCGAAGCGCGTGCCAAGATCCTTCACCAATGCCGCCCGGCTCGCGGCGTTCTGTCCGTCGGCCAGGGTGCGAGCGACCGAGATCGACAGCTGCCGCAATGAAATCATCCGGGCCACAAGGTCGCCCACGTCCGCCGCGACGCCGTCATCGACGTCGCCCAGTGCGCGGATCACGCTGAAGATCAGGGTGGCGGTGGACAGGATCCGCTCGGGACCGCTGCGCTCGAAACCCAATTCCGCAGTGACCTGATGCCAGCCGTCGCCGATCTGTCCGAGCACGTCGGTGTCGGGGATGAACACGTCGGAGAAGATGACCTCGTTGAAATGATGCTCGCCGTTCATCAACACGATGGGGCTGATCGTGATGCCTGGCGCCGAGGTCTGCACGACGAACTGAGAGAAGCCGGCGTGCCGATGTTGCGGGTCCAGTGCGCTCGTGCGGGCCAGCACGACGATCTGATGCGCGACGTGCGCGCCACTGGTCCAGACCTTCGACCCGTTTAGTACCCACCCGTCGTCGGCGCGGGTGGCCCGGGTCTGCGCGGCAGCGAGGTCCGACCCCGCGCCGTGCTCGCTCATCCCGATCGCCGAGTACAGCCGCCCCTCAGCGATTCGCGGCAACAGCCGGCGTCGCTGCTCTTCGGTGCCATACGACAGCAGGGCGGGCGCGACCTGCCGGTCGGCGATCCAATGCGCGGCGACGGGGGCGCCGTGGGCCAGCAGTTCTTCGGTGACGACGTAGCGGTGCAGGTAACCCAGCCCGCGACCGCCATATTCGGTTGGGACGGTCAGGCCGATGAAGCCGGCGTTGGCGAGCCTGCCGGAGAAGTCCGGGTCCCAGTTCGCCAGCCAGCAGTCGACGGCAGGCTGCCAGCCGAACTCGGTTCGATCGGTGGCCAGGAACTCGCGAATCGACGTCCTGAGCTGGGCCAGCTCGGCGTCGTTGGCGCACAGCGCATCGAATTCGCTCACTGGCCACGACACTAGTGGGTCATCCGAGCGTGCTTGTCGGTGCCGTTTCGTAGGTTTGTCGACATGGCAACCGTCTACTTCACTGCATCCAGCCTCGACGGCTACATCGTCGACGACGCCGGGAGTCTGGACTGGCTGACGTCGCGAGTGGTCGACGCCGACGGACCGTTCGGATACCAGGCGTTCGCCAAATCCGTTGGTGCACTGGTGATGGG
>DASXJI010000317.1:0-2145 GCA_036497495.1 Mycobacterium sp. | reverse complement strand
TCAGATCGTCAAGGCCGGCGAGATCCTGGTCCGCCAGCGCGGCACGCACTTCCACCCAGGAGTGAACGTGGGCCGCGGTGGCGATGACACGTTGTTCGCCAAGGCGGCCGGTGCCGTCGAATTCGGTGTCAAGCGCGGACGTAAGACGGTCAACATCGTCTCGGCTACCTCGTCGACCGACTGAGCGTCGCGAGCGTGAGGCCGCGCTAGCTTCACCCTCGAAGAGTAAGAGGAATTCCGATGCCTCCCCGGTTTGTCGACCGAGTCGTCATCCATACGCGGGCAGGCTCCGGCGGAAATGGTTGCGCCTCGGTCCATCGCGAGAAATTCAAGCCCCTCGGTGGACCCGACGGCGGTAACGGCGGCCGCGGCGGCAGCATCGTGCTGGTCGTCGACCCGCAGGTGCACACCCTGCTCGACTTTCACTTTCATCCGCATGTCGACGCCGCGTCGGGCAAGCAGGGCATGGGCGGTAACCGCGCCGGCGCCGCAGGTCCCGATCTGGAGATCAAGGTTCCCGACGGCACGGTGGTGCTCGACGAGGACGGCCGCATGCTCGCCGACCTGGTCGGCGCGGGTACCCGATTCGAAGCCGCCGCCGGAGGTCGCGGTGGGCTGGGCAATGCCGCGCTCGCATCGCGGGCCCGCAAGGCACCCGGGTTCGCCCTGCTCGGCGAGAAGGGCGAAGCCCGCGACCTCACCCTCGAACTCAAAACCGTCGCCGATATCGGCTTGATCGGATTCCCATCGGCGGGCAAATCCTCACTTGTGTCCGCGATCTCGGCGGCCAAGCCGAAGATCGCTGATTACCCGTTCACCACGCTGGCTCCCAACCTCGGGGTGGTGTCGGCGGGGGAGCGGACGTTCACCGTCGCCGACGTACCGGGTCTGATCCCCGGCGCGTCACAAGGCCGCGGCCTGGGTTTGGACTTCCTGCGCCACATCGAGCGGTGTGCGGTACTGGTGCACGTCGTCGACTGCGCCACTGCGGAACCGGGCCGCGACCCGATCTCCGACATCGACGCGCTGGAAGCCGAGCTGGCGGCCTACACCCCGACGCTGCAAGGGGATTCAATCCTGGTCGACCTCGTCGAGCGTCCCCGCGCGGTGGTGCTCAACAAGATCGATGTACCAGAGGCCCGTGAGATGGCCGAGTTCGTCCGCGACGAGATCGCCCAGCGCGGCTGGCCGGTGTTCGTGGTTTCCACCGTTGCCCGAGAAGGACTGCAGCCGTTGATATTCGGGCTTGCCGACATGGTCGCCGAATACCAGGCTGCGCAACCGGTGCTGGTGCCGCGACGGCCGGTGATCCGGCCGGTGCCGGTCGACGAGTCCGGCTTCACGGTGGAATCGGATGGCCGCGGCGGGTTCGTGGTCCGCGGCCGGCGGCCTGAACGCTGGGTCGCCCAGACCAGCTTCGAGAACGACGAAGCGGTCGGCTATCTCGGCGACCGGCTGGCCCGGCTGGGTGTCGAAGACGAACTGGTCCGGCTCGGCGCGCGGCCGGGCTGCGCGGTCACCATCGGCGAAGTCACGTTCGACTGGGAGCCCCAGACACCCTCCGGTATCGACACCGTGATGTCGCGACGCGGCACGGACACGCGTCTGGAAGCTACCGACCGGATGGGCGCCGACGAGCGGAAGGCGGCCCGACGGCAACGCCGCGAACAACCCGACTCTGATGAATAGAGCCGCGCGCGAGGCTGTTCGGACAGCGCGCAGCGTTGTTGTCAAGGTCGGCACCACCGCGCTGACGACTCCGACCGGCATGTTCGACGCCGGCCGGCTCGCCGGACTGGTCGACGCCATCGAGGCTCGCATGAAAGCGGGCTCCGACGTGATCATCGTGTCCTCAGGGGCCATTGCTGCCGGCATCGAGCCACTGGGGCTTACCAGACGTCCCGCCGACTTGGCCACCAAGCAGGCCGCGGCAAGTGTCGGACAGGTGGCGCTGGTCAACGCGTGGAGTAGTGCGTTCGCCCGCTATCAGCGCAGTGTCGGTCAGGTCTTGCTGACCGCGCATGACATTTCGATGCGGGTGCAGCACACCAACGCCCAGCGCACGCTGGACCGGTTGCGTGCTCTGCACGCGGTGGCGATCGTCAACGAGAACGACACCGTGGCCACCAACGAAATCCGGTTCGG
>DASXJI010000316.1:0-4375 GCA_036497495.1 Mycobacterium sp. | reverse complement strand
GGCGGCATCCTCGATATTTTCCCCCCGACCGCCGAGCACCCGGTGCGAGTGGAGTTCTGGGGCGACGAGGTCAGCGAGATGCGGATGTTCGCGGTGGCCGACCAACGGTCGATCCCGGAGATCAACGTCGACACCCTGGTCGCGGTCGCCTGTCGCGAGCTATTGCTGACCGACGATGTGCGGGCGCGGGCCGCCGAGCTGGCCGGACAGCAACCGCCGCCCGAGCACGGGGTCACCGGCGGCGTCGGCGACATGCTGGCCCGGCTCGCCGAGGGCATTCCGGTCGACGGCATGGAGGCACTGTTGCCGGTGCTGCGGCCCGGCGACGTCACGCTGCTGACCGATCAGCTGGCCGACGGCACACCGGTGCTGGTGTGCGACCCGGAAAAGGTCCGCACCCGCGCCGTCGACCTGATCAAAACCGGCCGCGAATTCCTCGATGCGTCGTGGTCGGTGGCCGCGATCGGCGGTGATTCGCCGATCGACGTCGAGCAGCTCGGCGGATCGGGATTCCGCGAACTCGACGAGGTGCAGGATGCTGCGCGGCAGTCCGGGCACCCGTGGTGGACGCTGAGCCAGCTCTCCGACGAGTCCGCGATCGAGCTGGACATCCGCGCCGCGCCGTCAGCTCGCGGGCATCAGCGTGACATCGACGGGATCTTCGCGATGCTGCGCGCGCACGTGGCCACTGGCGGGGCCGCCGCCGTCGTCGCGCCGGGCACTGGAACGGCGCATCGCGTCGTCGAGCAGTTGGCCGAATCCGAAACGCCTGCAACGATGTTGGAGTCGGGAGCCGAGCCCAAGCCGGGCGTGGTCGGGGTGCTCAAGGGCCCACTACACGACGGCTTGGTGATACAGGGTGCCGAGCCGGGCACGGAGCTGGTGATCGTCACCGAAACCGACCTGACCGGCAACCGGGTGACGGCCACCGACGGCAAACGACTGCCCGCTAAACGCCGCAACACCGTCGACCCGCTGGCCCTGACCGCGGGCGACCTGGTGGTGCACGATCAGCACGGCATCGGCCGGTTCGTCGAGATGACCGAACGCACCGTCGGCGGCGCGCAGCGCGAGTACCTGGTGCTGGAGTACGCGTCGAGCAAGCGGGGACACAGCGAAACCGACAAGCTCTATGTGCCGATGGATTCCCTTGATCAGCTGTCTCGCTACGTCGGTGGCCAGGCACCGGCGCTGAGCCGGCTCGGCGGCAGCGACTGGACCAACACCAAGACCAAAGCCCGCAAGGCGGTCCGGGAGATCGCCGGCGAGCTGGTGGCGCTGTACGCCAAGCGGCAGGCCAGCGCGGGACACGCGTTCGGGCCGGACACCCCGTGGCAGGCCGAGATGGAGGACGCGTTCGGCTTCACCGAGACGGTGGATCAGCTCACCGCGATCACCGAGGTCAAGTCCGACATGGAGAAACCGGTGCCGATGGACCGGGTGATCTGCGGGGACGTCGGCTACGGCAAGACCGAGATCGCGGTCCGGGCGGCATTCAAGGCGGTCCAAGATGGTAAGCAGGTCGCCGTGCTGGTGCCCACCACACTGTTGGCCGACCAGCATCTGCAGACCTTTGCCGAGCGGATGGCCGGCTTCCCGGTCCGGATCAAGGGTTTGTCCCGGTTCACTGACCCCGCTGAATCCCGTTCCGTCATCGAGGGTTTGGCTGACGGCACGGTGGACATCGTGATCGGCACCCATCGGTTGCTGCAAACCGGCGTGCGCTGGAAAGACCTCGGTCTGGTGGTCGTCGACGAGGAGCAGCGCTTCGGCGTCGAGCACAAGGAGCACATCAAGTCGCTGCGCACCCACGTCGACGTGCTGACGATGAGCGCCACCCCGATCCCGCGCACGTTGGAAATGAGTCTGGCCGGGATCCGTGAGATGTCGACGATCTTGACGCCGCCCGAGGAGCGCTACCCGGTGCTGACCTATGTCGGGCAGCACGACGACAAGCAGATCGCCGCCGCACTGCGCCGAGAGCTGCTGCGCGACGGCCAGGCGTTCTACGTGCACAACCGGGTCAGCTCCATTGACGCCGCGGCCGCGCGGGTGCGCGAACTTGTTCCGGAGGCCAAGGTCGCGGTCGCGCACGGTCAGATGCACGAGGACCTGCTCGAGACGACCGTCGAGGGATTTTGGAACAGAGAGTTCGACATCCTGGTGTGCACCACCATCGTCGAGACCGGTCTGGACATCTCCAACGCCAACACGCTGATCGTCGAACGAGCCGACACGTTCGGTCTGTCCCAGCTGCACCAGCTGCGCGGCCGGGTCGGCCGAAGCCGGGAGCGCGGTTACGCCTACTTCCTGTATCCGCAGCAGGCGCCGCTCACCGAGACGGCCTACGACCGATTGGCGACGATCGCCCAGAACAACGAACTTGGTGCCGGCATGGCGGTGGCGATGAAGGACCTGGAGATCCGGGGCGCCGGCAATGTGCTGGGCGCCGAGCAGTCCGGACACGTCGCCGGGGTGGGCTTCGACCTTTATGTCCGCCTGGTCGGCGAGGCGGTCGAGGCCTACCGCGCCGCGGCCGACGGGAAGACCGTGGTCAGCGCCGAGGAGCCGAAAGATGTGCGCATCGACCTGCCGGTGGATGCACACCTCCCGCCGGATTACATCCCGAGCGACCGGCTGCGGCTGGAGGGATACCGGCGGTTGGCGGCGGCGAGCCACGACTCAGACATCGACGCCGTCGTCGAGGAGCTGACCGATCGCTACGGGGCGTTGCCCGAAACCGCCGAGCGGCTGGTCGCTGTCGCTCGCCTCCGATTGCTGTGCCGGGCCGCGGGCGTTACCGAGGTGTCGGCGGCGTCGGCGGCCACCCTGCGACTGGCGCCGATGACGCTGCCGGACTCCGCGCAGGTGCGCCTGGCGCGCATGTATCCGGGTGCGCGCTACCGCGCCACCACCTCGACCGTCCAGGTTCCTATCCCGCGGGCCGGTGGTGTGGGCGCACCACGTATCCGCGATCTGGAATTAGTTCAGATGGTGGCCGATTTGCTGGCGGCGCTGGACGGCAAACCGGGAGAATCGACCCAGGTAGTCACGCCAAAACAGGAGCGACAAGCGCGATGAAGTGCGTCCACGATGATCGCCCCGGTGAGGGCCGGCGCTGGTGACTGTCATCCTGGTCGACCCTCGCCGACCCTCGCTGGTTCCGGTGGAAGCCATCGAGTTGCTCAGCGGCGAGGTGCAGTACACCGAGGAGATGCCCGTCGCGGTGCCCTGGACGCTGCCGGCGGCGCGCCCGGCCCACACCGGAGATGACGCTCCGGTGCTGCTGTCCTCCGACGCCGAGCACCCCGCAGTCACCGCGCGGTTGGCCGCCGGGGAGCGTCTGATCTCCGCGCCCGGCCACCAGCCCGGGGAGCGGTTGGTGGACGCCGTCGCGATGATGGACAAGCTGCGCACCGCTGGGCCGTGGGAAAGCGAGCAGACGCACGACTCGCTGCGCCGGTTCCTGCTGGAGGAGACCTACGAGGTTTTCGACGCGGTCCACAGCGGCGATACCGACGCGCTGCGCGACGAGCTCGGCGACGTTTTGCTGCAGGTCCTCTTCCACGCGCGCATCGCCGAGGACGCGCCTGAGCACCCATTCACCATCGACGATGTCGCCGATGCGCTGCTCCGAAAGCTGGGCAACCGGGCACCGGGAGTCCTTGCCGGCGAGACGATTTCGCTGGACGAGCAATTGGCCCAGTGGGAGGAGCGCAAAGCTCTGGAGAAGCCCCGGAACTCGGTCGTCGACGACGTGCCCACCGGTCAACCGGCTTTGGCGTTGGCGCACAAAGTGGTTCAGCGCGTCACGCGTGCCGGGTTGCCGTTGGACCTGATCCCGACGAACATCACGTCGATCACCGTGACCGCCGATGTTGACGCCGAAAATGCTTTGCGCACAGCTGTATTGGAGTTGATGGATACTGTGCGGGCCGTCGAGAAAGCGGTCGCCGCGATGCGTCGGGTAGCGGATGTGCCCGCCGAACTGGACACCGCCGCCGTCGGCACGATCACCGAGGACGAGTGGCGCACATGCTGGCCATCTGACGACGAGGCCGGACCGGAACCCGAGCCCGACACCGAGGAGTCGGCCGCTGACGACGTGGACGCATCCTGTGACGGCCCCGAAAAGGACTGAAAGCCGTATTGACGCTCGAGCGCATGCGTCGGCACGGTGATGCTCGACACGCCCGGGGAGGCGATTCGCGCACGGTTATATGCAGCTAGGGCGTACATGATTGTGGCTGGAAAACCGGTGTCGGCCGGACACCTGGTGTTCACGGCGGGGTGACCTACTAGATTCCCATGGGACCATGGATGCGGAATCGTGGTTTAGGGGTGTGTTGTGTCGCCGGTGCGTTGGCTGCGGGCG
>DASXJI010000315.1:0-2001 GCA_036497495.1 Mycobacterium sp. | reverse complement strand
TGCGCCAGAGCGGCGGCAAATGTCACGCCGACGACAGTCAGGACGGGAAAGGCCAATCGTGCGACTGCGCCAACAGCAGAGAGCTTCACCTCAGAGAAATTAGTGCGGCGACCTGGGGAGCGCCAATCCGGGTCTGATTCTCGCGGCGGCCTGGCAGAGAATCAGGACGTGACCAACCGCATCCAATCGCTCCTGGGCGTCGAGTACCCCGTTGTCCAGGCACCGATGACATACATCGCCAGGGCCGAATTGGCCGCCGCCGTCTCCGAGGGCGGCGGCATGGGCATGATCGAAACGTTGACCCCCGAAGGTCGCGCTGACCTGCGCAGGGTGCGCGAACTCACCGACCGCCCGGTCGCGGCCAACCTGATGATCCAGGGCTGGAAGCGGGATCCGTCGATCCTCGACGAGCTCGTCGCTGCTGAGGTTCGCCATGTCTTTACCTCCGCCGGAGATCCGGCCCTGTTCACCGCCCGGTTGCACGACGCCGGCATGACCGTCGTGCACGTCGTCGGATCGTTGAAGGGCGCGATGAAGGCCGTGGACGCGGGCGTCGATGCGCTTGTGGTCGAAGGGGTGGAGGGTGGCGGGTTCAAGTCGGCCCTCGGTGCCTCGACGTTGGTCTTGCTTCCGCTCGTCGCCGACCGCGTCGACCTTCCGATCATCTCAGCGGGAGGCATCTGCGACGCCCGGTCCGCTGCGGCCGCCGTCATTCTGGGCGCCGAGGGTGTGCAGATGGGCACCCGGATGCTGGCCAGCAACGAAGCCGCTGTGCACGCCAACTTCAAGAACAAAATCATCTCGGCCGGAGATGACGGCACCGTGATGCTTGACCTTCCCGGCAATCCGACGATGCGGGTGCTGCGAACCGGGCTTGCGGCCCGCGTCGCCGCCGGCGATCCCGAGGTGGAGCTGCTCGGTCGGATCACGGATCTGTACTTCGAAGGTGACTTCGAGGCCAGCGTCGCCAACACCGGTCAGGTGTCCTCGCGGATCATCGATCTGCAACCGGCCGCACAGATCGTCAAACAAACCTGGTCGGAAATCGAAACCGCGTTGAGCGAGAGTCGATCTCGGCTCGGTCAGTGAGCGGCGAACCACTCTAGTAGCAGATCGGCCAGCTTGTCGGGCTGCTCGTCGGGTATCCAGTGCGACACCCCGGGCATGATCTCGAACCGATACTCACCGGTCACGTAACGGCCGGTGTTGTGGGCTGGCTTGGGCATCAACGCAACGTCCTGATCGCTCCACACGTAAAGCGTTGGCACAGACACCTTTTGGTTGATCGAACGCGGATTGGACAGCGGCATCCCGCGATACCAGTTGAGGGCAGCCTTCAGAGCTAAGGGTTCGCACATGGCCAATGCATCGCGCTCGGCCACGGCGGGCGTCTGCCCCGCCTGCTGCAGCGATTTCGACATGAAGCGGCCGTTTCGACGCACCATCGCCCACTCCGGGATGCGAGGCAACTGAAACACGTACATGTACCAAGAAGCCAGGCCTTGTCGACTGTTCAGGAACGATTTGAGGAACGCGGCGGGATGCGGCACCGATACCGGCGACACGGTTGCCAGCCGCTCGGGCATCTCCGCCGCGGCGGCCCATGCGACCGCGGCGCCCCAGTCGTGTCCGACGAGGTGCACCTGCCGCGCACCGCTGGCATCGATCAACGCGCCGAGATCGCCGACGAGTTCGGGTATCCGGTAGTCGCGGCGACGGGATGGCCGCGCACCCGCTGAATATCCCCGCTGGTTGGGCGCCAGGCAGCGATAGCCCTCAGCGGTGAGCCGATCGATGACGGCGTTCCAGCTGTCGTTGTGTTGCGGGAAGCCGTGCAACAGCACCACGACAGGTCCGTCGGCCGGTCCGGCGTCGCGGACATCGAAGGTCAGGTCATTGCGGCGGAATTGCTCCATCCGTCAAGCATGTCCCATCGGTATGCCAAGCCGCCGCCCCGCCCCCAACTGACGCACGCGAGCAGCGGCCGTGGCCTGGCTACGC
>DASXJI010000314.1:0-5162 GCA_036497495.1 Mycobacterium sp. | reverse complement strand
CATCGGCTCGCCGCCAATTTGCGCACACCACGCCAGTTGGTGCTCTTTGCGCAGGGGTTTCTGTTGATGGGCGGATTCGTGGCGCTCTACAATTTCCTCGGCTTCCAGTTGACTCGCGCACCTTTCCGCCTAGCCCCCTCGGTGGTGAGCCTGATGTTCCTGGCCTACCTGGCCGGCACCTGGGCCTCGTCCCGGGCCGGCGCCGAAGCCGCCCGCTTTGGTCGCAAACGGGTCCTGCTCGTGGCCGTCTTGATCATGATGGCCGGTGTGGCAATGACTCTCAGCGATAACGTGTTCGCGGTCCTGATCGGGCTGGTGGTCGCCACGGCCGGATTCTTCGGCGCCCATTCCACCGCGGCCGGATGGACCGGACAAGCTGCACCTGTAGGCAAAGCGCAAGCATC
Source organism: Mycobacterium sp. (assembly GCA_036497495.1). GTDB lineage: Bacteria > Actinomycetota > Actinomycetes > Mycobacteriales > Mycobacteriaceae > Mycobacterium. The sequence goes on along the minus strand of DASXJI010000314.1, from coordinate 4,758 downwards.
GTCGCTGTACAACCTGTTCTACTACGCCGGCTCCAGCGCCATCGGATGGCTGGGAGGCGTGGCCTTCGATGCTCGCGGCTGGACCGCGGTTGCCGTGACGATCCTGGTATTCGCCGGTATCGCGGTATCGCTTGCCGCGCGCTTTCTGCACGACGACTAGAAATCTGGCTCATGCCGCGTCGCCGCACGATACTGTCGACGCGACAAGAACACTCACCTTCGAAGCGTAAAGGCTAGAGGTGCTCCAGCGATCGATCGACGACCTCGTCGCTACCACTGTCGACATCGAGTGGTCAATTTGCATTCGCGATGCCGCAGGTCGCGAAGTGGCCGCCCGCAACGCCGACGGGTCGATGAAGACGGCAAGCGTCGGTAAGCTTCTGTTGCTCGTCGAGGTCGCACGGCAATGCGCCGAGGGTGACCTCACTGGCACCACCTTGCTCGGGCAGGATCCAGAACTTCGCGCCGCCGACTCCGGAATCTGGCAGCACCTGCACGTCGAAGAACTGGCTGTACACGATCTCTGCGTGTTGATCGCGAGCGTCAGCGACAACTTGGCGACAAACACCCTCCTCAAACACGTTGGCCTGCAGCGGCTCCACGACCTCGTCGAATCTCTCGGTCTAGAACACACGGCGCTGCTCGATTACGTCCGAGACCACCGCGGCCCAGACGACCCGGAAACGTTGTCGACCGGATCGGCCTCCGAGTTGTCTCTGGTGATGAGTCAGCTGGCGCGCAACGAGCTGGTATCCCCAACGGTGTCAGAACAGGTAAAGGCCTGGCTGGCAACGAACGTGGACCTCTCGATGGTCGCGTCCGTATTCGGCCTAGATCCGCTGGCACATGCGCCGTCGGATCGAAACGTCGTTATTTGCAACAAAACTGGAGCCGACCCAGGGGTCAGGGCAGATGTTGGCGTGATCGGCCGAGACGCCGTCTGGTTTAACTACGCGGTGATCGCCAATTGGAATGCCTCGGATGCTGACCTCCGAGGCAGTGCCCTATCGGGAATGCGGGCCATCGGCACGATCCTGAGAACCACCATCGAAACAAACGGGTGCTGACGAGCCCCGATCGCCGCAACCGCGTAGTACTCTCTAACTGGTTTATCAGCGTCGTGTCATCCTAATCAAAGGAAATAAATCACATGAGCTCACCTCGCTGGCTAGTCAGACTCACCATCCCGGTAATGGCCGGCGCCGCCTTGGTTCTAGGCGCCGGAATTGCGAACGCCACTCCGCAGGACGACGCATATCTTGCGAAGCTGCGTGCCGTTGGCCTGAGCTGGCCGCCCGCCACCGAAGAGGCGCTTATCGGTGAGGCACACCTCATCTGCTACGACCTCACGTGGGGTTGGCAGCCACAGACGATTGCCGACGACATTCACGACCATCTGAATAAGCGGGGCGTCACACTGCCGGACGTCGGGACGATGGTCGACGCGGCGCACAAGACCTATTGCCCCGGAAACGTCTGCGACGCACCGACCCTCTGCACTTAACGGCGATCGCGGCGACGCCACCGCTGCGATGGCCAATTGCAAACGGTAGCGAAAACTCACGCCAAATCACCGGTTACAGATGCACAACAATCACCGGTGACTCAGCAAAACGAAGCGCGTTTGGCGACAACGCATCAGCGGGGTGGCCTGCCCGGTCACCGTGCTTCACGGCTACCACATCGAAATCTTCCACAAGAAGCGGAAGGCCGCGTCAGACGACTGACAGGTCAGACGACTGACAGGTCGAGCGAGACCTCACTGAAGGCGCAGCGCTACGCCGGCGTCTTTGAAGACGTCTTGAATCGCATCGAACAACGTCTGCTGCCCGTAGTGGATCTCGTCGAGGTAGCGCTGTGATAGCGCGCTGTGTTGCCATTCGAATTCGTACGGCCGGTGCTCGGGGGTCCCGAATCCGCCCCTCAGACTATCGGCCAGTGCGTCGAGATTTCGCCCGAAGTAGCCGCCCGGTCCGTTGACGGCGGAACCGATCTCGCGGTAGAAGTCGCCGGCGGATCGGATCTTCCGGCCGTCGAGGCGGTAGGTCACAGGCAGCTTTTCGGTCGGCTCTCGCGTCATCGTTGCGTCCCCGCGTCAGTGACCAGACAGAATGAGTCGTAGTGGTCGCCGGTGTAGAAGTATTGGGTTGGATTGGCCAATGGCGTTCCGCCAGTGACGATGCGCCTCAGCGACCGGTCTTGGGCCCGTGGGGTGATCACGGTGTACTCGTGGTAGTACCCCCTACGTTGCTTGGGTAGGTGAACCTCGCGGTTGGTGAACACCGCGCCGTCGCTGCGTGGAAACGGAAAAGGGCCGCCGGTGTGGATGTGCTTCACAGTGTCGAGCACTTCGTGCGGCAGGGTGCCTATCAGGCACGCCGGCTCACCGACTTGACCTGCTGTCGTTGGCGCCGGTTCGGCAGGGTGGGTGCGCGACAGCGTCCACCCGCCGGCGATGACGACGAGTGCGCACAGTGCGGCAAGCGCCACCCTGCGTCGACTCACCTGAGCTCCTCGCCTCCCGGGTTGCTCTGGATCGCGATACGACACGCCAACTGAGAACTTACAGCGAGAGGCGCCAACCAAGTGATACCAAGTTCTCGCTGCATCCCGGATTCGTCGGTGACGTCCGCTTCAGAATGGTTCGGGCGGGGTGGTCCAGACTAATTCGGTGATATCGGTGACGCCGATCAGCAGAATCTGGTCAGAGGCACGAAAGAACAGCGTCTCGGATATCACGCTGCGTACCGGAAAGCCTTCGGCGTGGCGCCAGTTGACGATTGCGTTGCCGGCGGCGCGCAGCGCGCTGACACAACCACGTGGCGGGGTCGCTGGATGTCCGATCAGCAGGGCGGGAAGCAGTTGTCCGGTCAACATGACCGTGTCGGGATGGTGGCCGAGCATGGTCGCGAAAGCGGGGTTGGTGTAGACGACGACGCCGTCGAGTCCAGTGGCGAGCATGGGCAGAGGCAAGCGATCCAGCAGCACCAACCCGGGCAGCGTGCGGAGGCATTCTTCGGCGCTGCTCGGCGACGGCCGGCGGCGTCTTTCGCCGCTGCGCCACCGCGAGTCCATGAATGTGTCGTGGCCGTTGGTTTCCGCGTTGGCGGGCACGGTCTGGTTCGTTCGGTGAACGTACGAATCGGGTGAAGTACTCATGGTGACCCCGGGCGTGGAGACAATCAATTGAATGTCGAGTCGCGGCGTGGGACGCCTGGAGTTCGCGGCTGTATCACAACGGCGGAACTCGTACCCGATCAGCATGGTTTGTCAGCTGTCCTGAAAATACGCCATGCCACGCGATCGGGTGAGCGGTCGTGGTTAATTCTACGTTCGACTGAATTAACGCTTGCGCAGACGGACAGTGGCTATCAAGCGCAGGTCGGACGCGGCTGTGGAGTTTCCGACGAAGCTCCGTCGCGGCCGATCACAGAGCATTGACGCCGAGCCGTTCGCAGATCGCGAAGACCTCTTCGAAGATGGAGCCGGGAACCGTGTAGGGATCGGTGGCAGTGACCTCCGGCAGGTGGACGACGATGTCGTCGGCGGTCGGTTGGCTGTCGGGTTCGGCGAGCCAACCGTCGCCCAGTCCGACGAAGACGCGGGCGAACCTACCGCCGCAGGCCGAATAGTTCTGGTGGGTCAACTCGCACGCGCGACTGGCCAGAAACACCACGATCGGCACGACGAGTTCGGGTTGGATGACCTTGGTGAAGCCGATCTCCTCGAGGGCTTTCGGATCACCAATGGTTTCGGTAACCATCCGTGAAAAACCAAAGGGGAGAACGGTGTTGGATTTGATGCCATGTTCGGCACCCTCGATTGAGATCACATTGGAAAGGCCGACCAGCCCGGCTTTGGCGGCGGCGTAATGCGCCTCGGACGGCTGACCGAACATCCCGCCCGACGACGAGATGAACACGAATCGTCCATAGCCCTGCTGTTTCATCACCCGGTAGGCCGGCTGGCTGAGGTGGAATCCACCGTCGAGGTGGACCCGCAGCATGCGCGCCCAATCGTCATGGGTGAGTTGGTCGAACGGTGCGCTGTTGAAAATGCCGGCATTGCTGACAACTGCGTCAAGGCGACCGAACGCTTCTACCGCGGTGTTGACGATGGCTTCGCCACCTTCGGGGGTATCGACGGAATGATGCGAAGCTGTCGCCTTGCCGCCGGCGGCTTCGATTTCCGTCACGACGGCGTCGGCGACACGGGCGTCTTGGCCATCTCCGTGCATGCTGCCGCCCAGGTCGTTGACGACCACCGACGCGCCCCGGTTCGCCAACTCCAAGGCGTACAGGCGGCCCAGGCCCCGGCCGCCTCCGGTGACGACCGCGACCTGCTCCTGGAAGTCGATCATGGTGGACATCCCCCTCGTCGACGCGTTTGGATAATGGCAGCGAAAGAAACGAAAATTTGGTTATGCAGGACCGTGCTGAACTGCCTGGCCGCCATGGTCACCGACCCGAGCGGCCAGTGCCGAACGAGACCTGCATACGATCACACCAAATTTTTGTTCCCTTCCGCAAGTCCGCGCCAGGTTATTCAGGAGATGACGTGAGCGATTTCGAGTCGGCGACTACTTCACCGACCGGTCAGGCGCAACACCGGGCCGCGGGAACACCGTGGTTACCAATACGATCCGACGTTCATCGGGCGCGGCCTTCGAACCTGTCTGCTGACCGCCAGTCAGCGGAAGCGCACGCTCAACGTGGCCATACCAAAGATCTTCTTGCCACTGGATTTCGCGGCGACCAT
>DASXJI010000313.1:0-10702 GCA_036497495.1 Mycobacterium sp. | reverse complement strand
GGCGGTGTCGGTGCGAGTGATTAATGTCGCCGCCATGGGCGCGCCCGCTGCCGAGCAGCTGAGCCTCCCCGACCTCGACGGGGCTGCCGAAATGTCGCTGCGCGAAACCACTTTCGTCGTTGTCGACCTGGAGACCACTGGCGGTCGCATGACAGCCGCCGACGGGAAGGTCGCTGACGCGATCACCGAGATCGGCGCGGTCAAAGTCCGCGGCGGCGTGGTGCTGGGCGAGTTCGCCACCCTGGTCGACCCGCAGCGCAGCATCCCGCCGCAGATCGTCCAGCTGACCGGCATCACCACCGCGATGGTGTGCGACGCGCCGACCATTGCCGCGGTGCTGCCGATGTTTCTGGAGTTCGCCCGCGGCGCCGTGATGGTCGCCCACAACGCCAGGTTCGACATGGGGTTCCTGCGGGCCGCAGCCGAGCAGTGCGGCATCCGATGGTCGCGGCCGCAGACACTGTGCACGGTCCAGTTGGCCCGGCGGGTGCTCAGCCGTGAAGAGGCGCCGAGCGTGCGGCTGGCCGCGCTGGCGCGGCTGTTCGCCGTCGCCAGCCAGCCCACCCACCGGGCACTCGACGACGCGCAGGCCACCGTCGAGGTGCTGCACGCGCTCATCGAACGGGTCGGCAACCAGGGCGTGCACACCTATGCCGAATTGCGGTCTTACCTGCCCGATGTGTCACCGGCGCAGCGACGCAAACGAGTGTTCGCCGAGGGTCTGCCGCGCCGGCCCGGGGTGTACTTGTTTCGCGGTCCGGCCAACGAGGTGCTCTACGTCGGCACCGCAATTAATCTGCGGCGCAGGGTAGGTCAGTACTTCAACGGCTCAGATCAGCGGACCCGGATCAAAGAGATGGTCACGTTGGCCGGCTCCGTCGAGCACGTCGAATGCGCGCACGCGCTCGAAGCCGGCGTCCGTGAGCTGCGGATGCTGGCCGCGCATGCCCCGCCCTACAACCGGAGATCGAAATTCCCGCACCGCTGGTGGTGGGTGGTGCTCAGCGACGAGGCGTTCCCGCGGTTTTCGGTGGTGCGCGCGCCGCGCAACGACCGTGCGGTCGGCCCGTTCCGGTCCCGTGCCGACGCCGCCGACACCGCGGACCTGCTGGCGCGACTGACCGGTGTGCGTAGCTGCACCAAGCGGTTGGCCCGCACGGCGGTGCACGGGCCGGCCTGCCCGCAGCACGAGGTGTCGCCGTGCCCCGCCGGACGCGACGTGACCGCGGCCCAGTACGCACCGACGGCCGGTCGCGCCGCGGCGCTGATCGACGGTTTGGACAATGCCGCGCTGGCGGAGGCGGTGCGGCGGATCGCCGAGCTGGCCGGGCGTCAGCGCTACGAGAGCGCCGCCCGGTTGCGCGATCACACCGTGACCGCGGTGGAGGTGCTCTGGCGCGGTCAGCGCCTGCACGCGCTGACCGCCGTGGCGGAGCTGGTGGCCGCCGCTCCCGACGGCGAGGGCGGCTGGCAGCTCGCCGTTATCCGGCATGGCCAGCTGGCCGCCGCCGGGATGGCCCGCCGCGGCGTGCCGCCGGTGCCGGTGATCGACGCGATCCGGGCCGGTGCACAGGTGGTGCTGCCGCAGCCCGCGCCGCTGGGTGGCGCGCTGGTCGAAGAGACCGCGCTGATCGCACGCTGGCTGACGGCCCCGGGAGTACGCATCGTGTACGCGACCGGCGACGAGGGTTGGTGCACCAAAGTGCGGTCCGCGGGGCCGTGGGCCCAGTGGGCCGCGTCGGCCCGCGCCGCGCGGGTGGCCGCCGAGCAGGCCGTCACGAGCCGCGGCTCAGAGCTCCTGACCGAACCGCACCCATCGCGCGAGCAGTTGTTCGGCCGCTCCGTTGTCGATCGCGTCGACGGCCCGGGCAAGCCCGTCCTCCCACGCCGGCAGCCACTCGGCGCGGCTGGATAGTCCGGCGTGCGCCACGATCGCGGCCGCGGCGTTGAGCACGACGGCGTCGCGAATCGGGCCCGTGGTGCCGGCCAGCACCGAACGTGCCTCCGCCGCGTTGGCGGCCGCGTCACCACCCAGTAGCTGGTCGAGGTCGGCGCGCGCGAACCCGAACCCGGCGGGATCGAATTTCAGCTTGTCCACCGTGCCGGCTTGGACCCGCCAGATGGTGCTCGTCGTGGTGGTGGTCAGCTCGTCGAGACCGTCGTCGCCGTGGACCACCAGCACGCTGGACTGACGCGCGGCGAAAACTCCCGCCATCACCTCGGCCAGCTCGGCGAAGGCGCAACCAATCAGGCCGGCTCGCGGCTGACCCGGATTGGTAAGCGGCCCAAGCAAATTGAAGACGGTGGGCACACCGATCTCGCGCCGCACCGCCGATGCGTGCCGATACGAGGGATGGAAGCGCGGAGCGAAGCAGAATCCGATACCGACTTCGGCAACGCTGCGGGCGACGTCCTCGGGACCCAGGTCGATGCGTACGCCGAGCGCTTCCAGCGTGTCGGCTCCGCCGGCCAGCGACGACGACGCCCGGTTGCCGTGCTTGACCACCGGAATGCCGCTGGCCGCCACGACGATCGCCGCCATCGTCGAGAGGTTGACGGTGCTGACGCCGTCGCCACCGGTACCGACGATGTCGACGGTCTCCGTCCCGAGCTGCTCGGTGGGCAGCTTGAGGCCGTGCTGCAGCATCACGTCGGCCAGTTCGGCCACTTCTGTTGCAGTTGGCGCCTTCATCTTCATCGCCACGGCGAATGCCGCGAGCTGCGCCGGGGTCGCAGATCCGGTCATGATCTGCGCCATGGCCCAGGCGGCCTGTCCGCGCGGCAGATCCCGACCCGCGGTCAAAACCTCGAGCACACGCGGCCACGACAGCGCCGCTTCCGGGGGCCGCTGAAACGGCTCCGACGATGACGCCGCCACACCGCAGATGGTCCCATGGCGATCGCCGGCGCGGCAGCGAGGGCTTGAGCCGGGCACTGGGGCACCTCCGGGGGACGGGTCGCCATCAACCTGCCCGCGTTGGCCAGACGAACGGCGCAGCCGGGCGAGCGCGGCCGATCGACATCAATTTCGCGCACCAAATTGCCGCCCCGAGTGGAGGTCGACAACTACAAAGCGTCATACTTGCGGGGTGACGAGTGCGGTAGGGACCTCGGGTACAGCAATCACGGCGCGCGTACATTCGCTCAACCGCCCAAATATGGTCAGTGTCGGCACCATAGTCTGGCTTTCCAGCGAGTTGATGTTCTTTGCTGGACTGTTCGCCTTCTACTTCACCGCGCGGGCGCAGGCGGCCGGCAACTGGCCGCCTCCGCCGACCGAGCTGAACCTGTATCAGGCGGTGCCGGTGACGCTGGTGCTGATCGCCTCGTCGTTCACCTGTCAGATGGGCGTGTTCGCAGCCGAGCGCGGCGACGTGTTCGGGCTGTGCCGCTGGTACCTGGTGACCTTTGCGATGGGGCTGTTCTTCGTTCTCGGTCAGGGCTACGAGTACCACCACCTGATGAGCCACGGGACCACGATCCCCGCCAGCGCCTACGGCAGCGTGTTCTACCTGGCCACCGGTTTCCACGGGTTGCACGTCATCGGCGGGCTGATCGCCTTCATCTTCCTGCTGGCCCGCACCACGATGAGCAAGTTCACCCCAGCGCAGGCCACCGCGTCGATCGTCGTCTCCTACTACTGGCACTTCGTCGACATCGTCTGGATCGCACTGTTCGCCACGATCTATTTCATCCGTTGACCAGCATGCGTAAGAACAGGAGTGCTCGGTTGAAGAAACTGGGGTTGAACCGATCGCTGAGTGACCGGGCGCGCCGCCGCCTGCGCCGCCGGTTGTCGGCTGGGCTGCTGCTGGTGTTGGCTCTGGTGGTAGCCGGCGGGCTGGCCGCGGTCCTGACCCCCAGCCCGCAGGTAGCCGTTGCCGACGAGTCGTCCTCGGCGCTATTGCGAACGGGCAAGCAGCTTTTCGAGACGTCGTGCGTGACCTGCCACGGCGCCCACCTGCAGGGTGTGCCTGACCGCGGGCCCAGCCTGATCGGCGTTGGCGAGGCCGCGGTCTACTTCCAGGTGTCCAGCGGCCGGATGCCCGCCATGCGTGGCGAGGCGCAGGCAACGCGCAAAGAGCCGATTTTCGACGGGTCTCAGATTGACGCGCTGGGTGCCTACGTGCAGGCCAACGGCGGCGGACCGACCATTGAGCGCAACGCCGACGGCAGCATCGCGATGACCTCATTGCGTGGCAGCGACCTGGGCCGCGGCGGCGACCTGTTCCGGCTCAACTGCTCCTCGTGCCACAACTTCACCGGTAAGGGCGGCGCGCTGTCGTCGGGCAAGTTCGCTCCCGAGTTGGAGCCGGCCAACGAGCAGCAGATCCTCGACGCGATGCGCACCGGGCCGCAGAACATGCCGAAGTTCTCCGACCGTCAGCTCTCATTCGACGCGAAGAAAGACATCATCGCTTACGTGAAAAATGTGACCGAGGCTCGTAGTCCGGGCGGCAACGGCCTGGGCGGCTTCGGCCCCGCCCCCGAAGGCATGGTGGCGTGGATCATCGGGATGGTCGCCGTCATCGGTGCGGCGCTGTGGATTGGATCGCGATCATGACCCGCGTCGCGACGATAGACAGGGCAGTGCGATCCCGGAAGGGCAGGAGGAGCGGCGCCCAATGACCAACGACAGCGGCCACCCCACCGAAGCCGAACTCAACGCCATGTCGCGCGAGGAACTCGTCGAGCTTGGCGGCCGGCTCGACGGCGTCGAGACCGTCTTCAAGGAGCCGCGCTGGCCGGTTCCCGGCACCAAGGCCGAAAAGCGCGCCGAGCGTCTGGTAGCCATCTGGCTTTTGCTGGGCGGGTTGCTCGGGTTTGCGCTGCTGCTGGTGTTCCTGTTCTGGCCGTGGGAGTACCAACCGAACGGATCGCCCGGCAGCCTCGCATACTCGCTGGCCACCCCGCTCTACGGTCTGACGTTCGGGGGGTCTGTGCTGTGCATCGCGATCGGGGCGGTGCTCTTCCAGAAAAGGTTCATCCCCGAAGAGATTTCGATCCAGGAGCGCCACTACGGCGCGGCCGGATCAGATGAGATCGACCGCAAAACCGTGGCCGCCAACCTGACCGACGCTTTGGAAGACTCGACGCTGCGGCGCCGCAAGCTGATCGGTCTGTCGCTCGGCGCGGGCCTGGGAGCGTTCGGGCTCGGCACTTTGGTGGCGTTTGCCGGCGGCCTGATCAAGAACCCGTGGAAACCCGTGGTGCAGACGGCCGACGGCAAGAAGGCCGTGCTGTGGACCTCAGGCTGGACACCCCGCTTTCACGGCGAAACCATCTACCTCGCCCGGGCCACCGGCGAACACCTCAGCGCGCCGTTCATCAAGATGCGCGCCGAGGATCTCGATGCCGGCGGCATGGAGACCGTTTTCCCGTGGCGGGAATCCGACGGCGATGGCACCACACCGGAATCCAAGGAGAAGCTCACCCGCATCCTGGCCGCGGTCCGAAACCCGGTGATGCTGATCCGTATCAAGGCCACCGACCTGCCCCGGGTGGTCAAACGCAAGGGCCAGGAGAGCTTCAATTTCGGCGAGTTGTTCGCCTACACCAAGGTCTGCTCGCACCTGGGCTGTCCCGCGTCGCTGTACGAACAGCAGGATTACCGCATCCTGTGCCCGTGCCACCAGTCGCAGTTCGACGCATTGCATTACGCGAAGCCGATTTTCGGCCCCGCCGCGCGCGCATTGGCGCAACTGCCGATAACAATTGACGTCGACGGGTATCTAGTCGCCAACGGTGATTTCATCGAACCTGTCGGACCGGCATTTTGGGAGCGCACAACATGAGTCCAAAATTGAGTCCTCCGAACATCGGCGACATCATGGCCGATCAGGGCAACGCCGTCGACTCGCGCTACCACCTGGCGGCCGCGACGCGGCGCCAGCTGAACAAGGTCTTCCCGACGCACTGGTCGTTCCTGCTCGGCGAGATCGCGATGTACAGCTTCATCGTGCTGCTGCTGACCGGTGTGTATCTGACGCTGTTCTTCGACCCCTCCATGAACGACGTCACCTACAACGGTGTGTATGAGCCGCTGCGCGGCGTGGAAATGTCGAAGGCGTACGCGTCAACGCTCGACATCAGCTTCGAGGTGCGCGGCGGCCTGTTCGTCCGCCAGGTCCACCACTGGGCCGCGCTGATGTTCTCCGCCTCCATCATGGTGCACCTGGCCCGGATCTTCTTCACCGGCGCGTTCCGCCGGCCGCGAGAAGCCAACTGGGTCATCGGTTCGCTGCTGCTGATCCTGTCCATGTTCGAGGGCTACTTCGGCTACTCGCTGCCCGACGACCTGCTGTCCGGTATCGGGCTGCGCGCCGCACTCTCGTCGATCACGATGGGAATGCCGGTGATCGGCACCTGGTTGCACTGGGCTCTGTTCGGTGGCGACTTCCCTTGTGGCGGTGCGGGAGACGACTGCACCGCGGCGGGCTACATCATCCCGCGCCTGTACGGGCTGCACATCCTGTTGCTGCCGGGGATCATCCTGGCGCTGATCGGCGCGCACCTGGCGTTCGTCTGGTTTCAGAAGCACACCCAGTTCCCCGGCCCCGGCCGCACCGAAAACAACGTCGTGGGCGTCCGGGTCATGCCGGTCTTCGCGGTCAAGTCCGGCGCCTTCTTCGCCCTGACCACCGGCATCCTCGGCCTGATGGGCGGCCTGCTTCAGATCAACCCGATCTGGAACTTGGGTCCCTACAAGCCATCCCAAGTGTCGGCGGGATCCCAGCCTGACTTCTACATGATGTGGACCGAAGGGCTGGCCCGTATCTGGCCGGCGTGGGAGTTCTACATCGGCCACCACACCATCCCGGCCGTGGTCTGGGTCGGGTTGCTGATGGGTCTGATCTTCACGCTGCTGATCGTCTACCCGTTCCTGGAGAAGCGGTTCAGCGGCGACCACGCCCACCACAACCTGCTGCAGCGTCCCCGGGACGTGCCGGTGCGGACTTCCATCGGAGCGATGGCCATCGCTTTCTACATGGTGCTCACGCTGTCGGCGATGAACGACGTCATCGCGCTGAAGTTCCACATCTCGCTGAACGCGACCACCTGGATCGGCCGCATCGGCATGATCGTGCTGCCGCCGTTCGTCTATTACATCGCCTACCGGTGGTGTGTGGGTCTGCAGCGCAGCGACCGCGCCGTCCTCGAGCACGGTGTCGAAACCGGCATCATCAAACGCCTGCCGCATGGTGCCTACATCGAACTGCACCAGCCGTTGGGACCGGTCGACGACCACGGCCACCCGCTCCCGCTGGAGTACCAAGGCGCTCCGGTTCCGGTGAAGATGAACAAGCTCGGCTCCGGCGGCTCCCCCGGCTCCGGCAGCTTCCTGTTCGCCGACCCGGTCTCCGAGGACGCCACGTTGTCCGAAGCCCACCACGCCGCCGAGCAGCGCGCGCTCACCGCATTGCGGGAGCACCAGGACGGCAGCAACGGCAACGGCTCAACGAACGGCCACCACTAGCCGCCACTGCGGCTAATCCGTTGAGCGCCAAGCGGTCTGCGCGACAAGCGATTATCCGAGCGGGTTGTCAGGCGGCGAGCATGGCGCGAAGCTGGCGCACCTGCCGCCAGGGAATCAGCGGCATCACCAGCGTGATCGCCCCGGCGATTCCGTAGCCGGTCCACGAATAGGCATCGTGGCCGATCGCCATCGCATAAGTCGCCGATGCAACCGCGAGCAGAGCCGCGCCCATGGCCCCCATCAGTGCCGCGGTGCCGCGCAACCAGAAGCGGTCCACCTCAGCGTCGGCTAACGCCGGTCGTTGGGTGGTCAAGCGCTCGGTGGCACTGTGCCCCGCCAAGGACCCGGACCTGATCGACCGGGCGCTCACGGTACGCGCCGGCGACCCGGCCGATCGGGCGGCCGGTCCGTCCTGGGTGATGCGCCGGGCGCGCAGCAGCATGGGGATCGCCGCCAGAATGATCAGCGCCGAGATGATGATGATCGCGTACAGCACCGACGAGGTGTGCGGGTTCGGCTTCGCCGCGTGGAAACCCCGGTCCAAATCCATCAGTGCAACGAGCGCCGCGACGCTTACCCCCACCAGAACCAGCCAGATGACAGCGCATATCCCGATCACGATGCGGTCAGCCGTGGCCGGCGCGACCTTTCCGCGCGCGCCCCAGGCTTGCGAGTATCGATCCATCAGCAGTTGACTTGCGGTTGATTATTCTCGTTGGCCGACAACACCGTTCCGTCGCTAGCAGTGACCTTGCAGTTGAGCTTGCTCAGGCGAAGCAAGCTGGACGCCTCGATCGAGCCGACGTCAGACGCCGAGATCGGTGTGAGCGTGATCGTCCATGGGATGTAGACGTTGGACAGCGTCCGTCGCATCCCGGCGGCATCGGTGTAGGTGATCGTGATTTGGTCGAACGGCGCCTTGGTGCCGGTGACCGAATAGGTGTACTGCTTGGGCCCGGCGGGCGCCGGCGGGGGCGCCGGTGCGGGCGGCGCGGGCGGCGGAGCCGGAGCCGGCGCCGGGGCCGGGGCCGGCGCGGGGGCCGGTGGCGGGGGTGGTGGCGGCGCTTCGCTGGACGGCGGCGGAGGCGGAGGCGGCGCCTCGCTGGACGGCGACGGTGACGCATGCGGCGGCGTCGTGACGATGATTTCGTCCTGCATCGGCGGCGTCGACGTGGGCGCGGTACTGGGCGTCGCCACCTTGGTCGTGTCGGTGCGGGCGAACAGCAGCGACACCGAGACTACGAGGGCAATCGCCGCGACGATCGCGGCGATTCCGACAATCCACGGCCAGCGGGCAGTGCTGGCTTCCGCCGCGTGAGCCGCCTCGTCGTAGTTGTCGTAGTCGTAGAGATCAAGGTTCGCTGGTACGTAAGGTCCGCTGCTGATGTGTTCGGACTCCGGGGCCGAGTAAGCCCGCGAATAGACGTCGGTCTGACCGGTCTCGCCTTCAGCGTCGGCCTTCCCCGCACCCGCACCCAATTCGGTGTCTCCACGGTCGAATTCGCCGCCGCCTTGGCTGGGGTCGACGCCGGGTTCCAGTTCTTCGGACTCTGGTCCTGGTGGATTCGGCCCGCTCATGATCGTCTGTCCTGTTCGACTACTTCATCGGCGTACGCAGCACCACGGTTGAGTTGTTGAACGCGTGCCCCGATATTCCTCATTGTGCCTCGGCAAACCCTACCCAACCGGATCTCGCATGACATTCTGGGCGACCCGGTCACGGATCAACTGACGCCCTGATTGTGACCTTCGCCGGCGCCGGCTAGTGCTTCTCGGGCCCCACGTAGTACTCGAAGACCAACCCGGCCGCCGAGCTCAGGATGAACACAACACCAGCGCCGATCAACCACGGTAGCCACAATGCGATGCCGACGGCCGCCACCGAACCCGATAGCGCGATCAGGATCGGCCACCAACTGTGCGGGCTGAAGAACCCCAGTTCTCCTGCACCGTCACTGATCTCAGCGCCTTCGTAGTCCTCGGGCCGGGTGTCGAGACGACGGGCCACGAAGCGGAAGAACGTCGCGATGATCAACGCCATACCGCTGGTCAGCGCCAGGGCCGTGGTGCCGGCCCACTCAATGCCGCCGGTGGCGAACAAGCTGGTCAGGATGCCGTAAAGGATCGTGCAGAAGACGAAGAACGCCGCGATGAATTCAAACAGCCTGGCCTCGATGTGCATGGGTTTCCCTACTTACTCGCTTGGGGCGCCAGCTCGCCGCGGCGGGTGTCGAACGGGTGAGTGGTGACCGCAAGCGGAGACTGCGCGATGCTCTGCAACGCCTGGGCGTTCGTCTTTCCAGCGCTCCGTTGCTGCAGGTAGGCCTTGAAGTCGTTAGGCTGAACCACCCGGACCTCGAAGTTCATCATCGAGTGGTAGGTCCCGCACATCTCCGCGCAGCGACCCACGAACGCACCGGTCCGGTTGATCTGCTCGACCTGGAAGACGTTGACCGAATGGTTGGCCGCGGGGTCGGGCATCACGTCACGCTTGAACAGGAACTCCGGCACCCAGAAACCGTGGACCACATCCGCCGACGCGAGCTGGAACTCGATCCGCTTGCCCGCGGGCAACACCAGTACCGGGATCTCGGTGCTGGTGCCGAGTATCTCGACCTTGTCGAAGTTGAGATAGGTGCGGTCCTCGGTGTTCAGCCCGCGGACCGGGCCGACAAGTTCCTCACCGCGGGAGTCTTTGCCCTCAGGCTTGGAGACCATCGCCGCTTTGCGGGCCGGGTCGGCTCCGTCGTACTTGAGCGTGCCGTCCTTGAAATCGACCTTCTGGTAGCCGAACTTCCAGTTCCACTGGAATGAGGTGACGTCGACGACGACCTCGGGATCCGACGCCAGGTGCAACATCTTCTCCTGCACCACCACGGTGAAATAAAACAGCACCGAGATGATCAGGAACGGTGTCACGGTGAGCACGAGCTCCAACGGCATGTTGTAGCCGAACTGGCGGGGCAGCTCGGTGTCGGTGGCCTTGTGCCGGTGGAACGCGATCGCCCAGAACATCAAGCCCCACACGAGCACGCCGACCACCAGCGACGCGATCACGGCGCCGATCCACAGCTGCCGGTTCCAGTCGCCCTCGGTAGTGATGCCCCGGGGCCAGCCGAGTGCGAATGCGTCCGACCAACTGCATCCACTCAGGCTCACCGCCAACAAGCCCAGCATGCCGGCCAGCACCGGTCGCCGAAGCCCTGCCGAACGGCTCTTCAACAA
>DASXJI010000312.1:0-2929 GCA_036497495.1 Mycobacterium sp. | reverse complement strand
AGCTGTGTCCGCGCCGGTCGCGCTGTGTTGGCTGCGGGGTGACGCATGTGTTGTTGCCGGTGAGCGCGTTGCTGCGCCGGGCCGATACCCCGGCGGTGATCGTGTCGGCGCTGGCGGCGAAGGCCACGCGTCAGGTGGGATTTCGCCGGATCGCGGCCGAGTTGAGCCGTCCGGTAGAGACGGTGCGGGGCTGGTTGCGGCGCTTCGCCGAGCGGGCCGAGGCGGTGCGGTCGGTGTTCACGGTGTGGCTTCGTGCGGTGGATGCCGATCCGGTGATACCGGATGCGGCCGGCGGGGTGTTTACCGACGCGGTTGTGGCGATCGGCGTGCTCGCCGGAGCCATCACACGCCGGTTTTCGCTGCCCGAGGTGTCGCTGGTCGAGACGGCGGTGGCGGTCTCGGGTGGGCGGTTGTTGGCGCCGGGCTGGCCCGGCGAGCCGGTGCAACACGAGTCGACCCTGCCGTCGAGGCCAATGAGGCCGTAAATCTGTGCGCTGTCGTGTGTTTGACAGACAGCAACGGAGGACGGCCGGTGGCAGTTGGTGATGATGAGGCGAGGGTGCGGGCCGAGCGGGCCCGGGCGATCGGGTTGTTTCGGTATCAATTGATTCGGGAGGCCGCTGATGCGGCGCTTTCGGCCAAACAGCGGGGGAAGATGGTGCGCGAGCTGGCCTCGCGTGAGCACATTGATCCGTTCGGGCGGCGGGTGCGCATCAGTCGGCAGAGCATCGACCGCTGGATCCGCGACTGGCGGGCTGGCGGGTTTGATGCGCTGGTGCCCAATCCGCGTCAGTGCACCCCGCGCACCCCGGCGGAGGTGCTGGAGTTGGCGGTGGCGCTGCGGCGGGAGAACCCAGATCGCACCGCCGCGGCCATTCAGCGGATCCTGCGCACTCAGTTGGGCTGGGCGCCCGATGAGCGCACCTTGCAGCGCAACTTCCACCGGTTGGGGCTGACCGGCGCCACTATCGGGTCAGCGTCAACGGTGTTCGGCCGGTTCGAAGCCGAGCATCCTAATGACCTGTGGACCGGTGATGCATTGCACGGCATACGAATTCAGCTCCGCAAGACATATCTGTTCGCGTTTCTAGACGATCATTCCCGGCTGCTGCCCGGCTACCGCTGGGGCCACGCCGAGGACACCGTGCGCCTTGCCGCCGCGCTGCGCCCGGCGCTGGCCTCTCGCGGTGTCCCCAAGGCCGTCTATGTCGATAACGGTTCGGCCTACGTCGATGCATGGCTGTTACGGGCATGCGCGAAACTCGGTGTGCGCCTTGTTCATTCCACACCAGGCCGGCCCGAAGGACGGGGGAAGATAGAGAGGTTCTTCAGGACGGTGCGTGAGCAGTTCCTTGTCGAGATCACCGGCGAACCCGACGTCATCGGACGCCACCACGTGACTGACCTCGCCGAGCTGAATCGGCTCTTCGCGGCCTGGGTGGAAACCGTCTACCACCGCACGGTGCATTCCGAAACCGGGCAGACCCCGCTGCAGCGCTGGTGCGCCGCCGGTCCGGTCGGCCTGCCCGCTCCCGAGGCGCTCACCGAGGCGTTTTTGTGGGAGGAACACCGCCGCGTGACCAAGACCGCCACCGTGGCGCTACACGGCAACAGCTACGAGGTCGACCCGGCGCTGGTTGGGCGGAAAGTGGAGCTGGTGTTCGACCCGTTCGATCTGACCCGCATCGAGGTCCGTCTGGCCGGCGCCCCGATGGGCCTGGCCATCCCGCACCACATCGGACGGCATTCGCACCCGAAAGCCAAACCCGAAACCCCTATGGCACCGCCCAAACCTTCTGGCATCGACTACGCGCAGTTAATCGAGACCGCCCATGCCGCAGAGCTCGCTCGCGGCGTCAACTACGCCGCCCTCTCAGGCAACGGGGAGATCCCCGGGCAGCTCGACCTACTCACCGGCCAGGAGGCCCAACCGAAATGATGGACAAACTGATTTCCTACTACGGTTTTTCGCGGACACCCTTCGGCCGTGATCTGGCCCCTTCCATGCTGCACCGCCACAGCGCCCACAACGAAGCGGTCGCTCGCATCGGCTGGTGTATCGCCGATCGCCGCATCGGCGTGATCACCGGCGAGGTCGGCGCCGGCAAGACTGTCGCCGTGCGCGCCGCACTGGCAGCCCTGGACCGAAGCCGCCACGCCGTGATCTATCTGCCCGACCCCACCGTCGGGGTGCGCGGAATCCACCACCGCATCGTCGCTTCGCTCGGAGGGCAACCACTGACCCACCACGCCACCCTGGCTCCGCAGGCCGCCGACGCGCTGGCCGCCGAACAAGCTGAGCGCGGACGCACACCCGTCGTGGTCGTCGAGGAGGCACACCTCCTGGGCTATGACCAGTTGGAGGCGTTGCGGCTCTTGACAAATCATGACCTCGACTCCTCCAGCCCATTCGCGTGCCTGCTCGTGGGCCAGCCCACCCTGCGGCGGCGGATGAAACTTGGGGTGCTGGCCGCACTCGACCAGCGCATCGGCCTGCGCTACGCGATGCCACCCATGACCGACAAAGAAACCGGCAGCTACCTACGCCACCACCTCGCGCTAGCCGGACGTGACGACACACTGTTCTCCGACGACGCCGTCGGGTTGATCCACCAGACCAGCCGCGGTTACCCGCGTGCAGTCAACAACCTCGCACTGCAAGCCCTTGTCGCCGCGTTCGCCGCCGACAAGGCAATTGTCGACGAATCCTCAACCCGCACAGCAATCGCCGAAGTCACGGCAGACTGAACACCACCCCGACACCCCGAA
The DNA here is from genome assembly GCA_036497495.1 of Mycobacterium sp. GTDB lineage: Bacteria > Actinomycetota > Actinomycetes > Mycobacteriales > Mycobacteriaceae > Mycobacterium. Next base: position 160 of record DASXJI010000312.1, on the reverse strand, counting down.
CACCACCGACCCCGCCGGACACCACACGGCGGGGTCATTTCATAGCCGCACATCCTCACCGCCAATGCCGCCATCATGCTCATCCTGAATGCCGGTCAACACGGGGGTCGCTGCGGTGGTTCCCACTCGGGAGGGTGCGCAGCGCTTTCTCAGCGACCCC
>DASXJI010000311.1:0-4833 GCA_036497495.1 Mycobacterium sp. | reverse complement strand
GTCACGGCCGACGAATTCGCAATCCTTCCAATCCACTACGCGGTGGGTGTCAAGCTTGCCAGCGCGTATTCGCTCACCGCGATCAACGCGTCGGTCGCCGATCTGCGATCCCTGGCATCGATGTTGATCACCGGGACATGCGCGGGCAGCGTCAGCGCCTTGCGCACCTCGGCGGCAGGAAACCTTGGCGTGCCGTCGAATTCGTTGACCGCGATGAGGAACGGCAGCTTGCGATGCTCGAAGAAGTCGACGGCGGCGAAGCAGTCCTGCAGACGCCGGCAGTCCACCAGGATGACCGCGCCGATCGCGCCGCGGACCAAGTCGTCCCACATGAACCAGAATCGACGCTGTCCGGGCGTGCCGAATAGATAGAGCACCAGATCCTCGTCGAGCGTGATCCGGCCGAAATCCATAGCGACCGTGGTGGTCCGCTTGTCCGGGGTGGCGTCCACCATGTCGACACCGGCGGACGCGTCGGTGACCATGGCCTCGGTCCGCAGCGGCATGATTTCCGAGACCGCACCGACGAACGTCGTTTTACCGGCTCCGAATCCACCGGCGATGACGATCTTCGTGGACGCGGTATCGCGCGACTTCGGCTGCGGCGGGGCCGCATCAAAGCGCTCGTAGGCCACGGAGCGTCCTTCCTATCAGTTCACGGCGTTCGTCGCGGGTCGAGCGTTCGGTCAGTGTCCGGTTCACTCGAAGGTAACCCGAAGTCACCAGATCGCCGACCAGCACACGCGTGACACCGAGCGGCAAATTTAGCCGAGCCGATATCTCAGCTACCGACGGGCTCTTGACACACAGTTGAACGATTCTGCCCCGCACGTCGTTGAGCGGCCACCGGTGAAACATGGCCGACTCCAACGTCTGCACTGGCGCTTCCAACGGAAGCTCGATGCTGGCCTTGGTCCGTCCAGCCGTCAAGGTGTACGGGCGGACAAGGCTCGCCTCAGCCTCAGACGGCTCGGATCCGGGTGGCTTGCGCTGGTCCATGCCGGCTCACGAACGCGATGGTGCGCGTCGGGTCGATTGCACGACGTTGCCCACCCGTTCGACGAGGACGGCCATCTCGTAACCGATCTGGCCGATGTCACATGACGTCGCGGCCAGCGTTGCCAGATGAGAACCGTCACCGACCTGCATCAGCAGCAGATAGCCGTTCTGCATCTCCACCACCGACTGCAGGACCTGCCCGCCCTCGAACAGTAGCGCGGCGCCGTTGGCCAGGCTGGCCAGGCCAGAGGACACCGCGGCGAGCTGGTCGGCCCGCTCCTTCGGCAAGCGTTCGCTCGCCGCGATCAGCAACCCGTCGACGGATACCAGGATGGCGTGCGACACCCCGGGGATTTCGCGGGCGAAATTCGATACCAGCCAGTCCAGCGAGTTCTCCGGGCGCGGTGGTTGGAAACCAGAGGTCATTCGTGATCGGTTCCTAGGTCTGTGTCGCGGGCATGCGATCGTCCTGCGCGAACGCCGCCGATATGGCTGCTGATGGAGGCGCGGACGGCCTCGGGGTCTCGCACCGGCGCCTCGTGTGCGGGGGTGTCCCCAGGCTGGAATCCGCTGTTCGATGCTATCCCGTTGTCCTCGCCGGCGCGGTGGTGCGCATTTCCGTTCTGCTCGCTGTCGGCGCCGCCGGGCACCAACCGGGCGCCGGGTTCGCGCACCGGCAGACCCTGCTCGGTGTGCGCCTGCACGTGCACGCTCTCGACCTCGGCTGCGGCTGACCAGCCGCGGTCCCACACCGACTGCCAATCCAGATCCGGGCTGTGCACCAGCTCGCGGGGGTCGACCAGCCATTCCGAGAGCATCCGCTGGTAGATCAGATCATCCTGCGGTGCCTGGGTCGGCGGCGCCGCGGCCTCGGTGGCCCAGACGTCGTCGACCTCCGGCGGATCGACCTCAGCCGCCGCTTCGGGCGTGACCTGTTCGTCCTTGGGACGGTGCCGGTTCTCCCGGTTGAACCGCACCCGCGAGCCGAAGAACGACGAAGTGTTCGAAATCGGCTGTGCTGCAGGCTTTTCCGGAGCCGACTCGACTGGGTCCTCGTGCGGGACGGGCGGTGGCTCGCGGTGCTCCGGCGGGGCGGCCGGGACGCCGGTGATGCCGCTGCTTCCGGGCCGGCGCCGCGGCAACAGGCTGACCGACGACTCCGTCGACTGGGAGCCGTTGCGCTCGGTGGCGTCGGTGAGCGACGTGAACTCTGGGCCGTCGTCGTAGTCCGGCACAGCGGCCGGCGGTTCGGGCAGCGGCGCAACGGCCGGCGCCACCGCCGCCGGCTCGTGCGGCACCGATGGGCCTGCGTCGGCGCCCGCCAGCACCGTCGCCGGCAGATAGACCTCGGCGGTGGTTCCCGATCGGGCTTCCTCGATCGACGAGCCGCGCAGTCGCACCCGGATACCGTGCCGGTCGGCCAACCGGCCGACGACGAACAGACCCATGTGGCGAGCGCTGTCTGGGGTGACCTCTCCCCCGGCGCGCAGGCGCATGTTGGCGATGCGGCGGTCGCCATCGGTCATGCCGAGCCCGACGTCGACGATCTGCAGCAGAACCGCCCCGTCGCTGCGGAACCCGGCCGATACTCGGACCGGCGACGCCGGCGGCGAGTAGCGCAACGCGTTGTCGACCAACTCCGCGATCAGATGGACGATGTCACCGGAGGCCGCGCCGCCGATCGTGCAGTCCGGCACCATCGACGTTTCCACCCGGCGATAGTCCTCGACCTCGGAGGCGGCCGCATGGATGATCGACGACAGCGGCACCCCAGAGCGCTGATCTCCCCGAGAACCCGGCGCACCGGCCAACACCAGCAGGTTGGCGCCGTTGCGGCGCATCCGGGCGGCAAGGTGGTCGAGCCGGAACAGGCTGTCGAGCCGTTCGGGGTCCTCTTCGTTGCGCTCGAGTCGGTCGATCAGCGAAAGCTGCTGGTCGACAAGTGAGCGGTTGCGCCGCGACATGGTTTCGAACATGTCGTTGACCAGCAGCCGCAGCCGGGCTTCGTCGCCGGCCAAAAGCAATGCCTGCGTATGCAATTCGTCGACCGCATGCGCGACCTGGCCGACTTCCTCCGTGGTGTGAACGGGCAGCGGCTCGGGCGGCGATTCGTCACCGGCCCGAACCCTGGCGATCTCGCGCTCGAGATCCTCGTGGGCGACCTTCAGGGCGCTGTCGCGGAGCACCCGCAGCGGCCGGATCAGCGAACGCGCGACCAGCAGCACGACCAGAAGCGCGGCGACGAGTGCCGTCAGCACCACAACGGTGTCGCGGATCGCGGCATTGCGCCGGTTGTGGGCCTGGGCTTCGACGGCCTTGGTGATCTGCGCGGTGGTGTCCTTGATGATCTGCGCGGCGATACCGTCGGTGGTCTGTATCGAGTGCAGCAGGTCCGGGTTGTTGACGAGCACAATGGCCGGATTCGACATCAACCCCATCCGGGTGACCATCTGTTGCTGCAGCGTCTTGGCCTCTTGCGAGCCGACGCCGAGCACTTCCGCCATCCCGAACAACGTCGAGGGCTCGGTACCGGCCAGGGTGGTCATCGACGTGCGTAGCTCGGGTTCGGGCAGGTCGGCACCGCGGGTGATCAGCAGTCGCTGCATCATCATCTGGCCGCGCGCCCCGACGGCCCGGCTGAGCCCCTGCGCCGCGGCGCGGATCTTTTCGTTGTCGACGCGCACCGAACCGTCGATGGCGTTCTCGGCGGTCAACAGGATGGGGGCGTAGGTGGTGACTCGTTGCCGCAAACCGAGTTTGTTCGATGCGGCGTTGTCCAGCAGCGTTTGCCCGCCGTCCAGCATCGCTTCGACCCCCGCCCTCACGTCGGGCGCGACCTTGGTGCCGGCGAGCCGGGCTTCCAGCTCATGCTTGCGGGCGTCGTAGTTCTTCTTGGCGCCGTCGGCGTCACCGCCGGTCGAACTCGCCAGCAATGCCACATCGAGCGCCGACATGTATTTGGTTATCGCCGGAACCATCTCGGTGCGATCGGCAGCCAACCGGAGGCGATGCGCGTCGTTTACCGCACCCGCGACACGCAATCCCCCGAAAACCATTGCCAGTACCAAAGGCATGGCGACAATCGCTACGACTTTCCAGCGGACCGGCCAATTGCGCAACGACCAAGGCGGCGGCCGTTTGGTCGATCCGGACTCCGCACTTTGGTTGTCTGCGATGGGAGTTTTGGCCGGTGAGATGGCCCGCGCAGCGCGGGCGAACACAGTCACTGGACCAGCGCGGTGTTAGCGTCCGCTCCGCTGAATCGCAGTCTTAGCGCGTCGTTCATGAGACTTCCTGCTAATTGCGCTCGCCCCGAGCGACGGGCAAGCGCTATACGCCTGGCAATTCGACGAGTATGCCAGGCCGCGGCTGCAGAGACCACAATTCTTACTGAACAGACAGAGTTCAGCGACCGGCCCCGAGTGCCACCAACGATAGCCGAGCAAATTTTTCTGCGCTTGGATTTCTCAGCAACGCGGCCCGATAAAAGTGCTCAGAGGCCGCCGCACTGAGCCGGGCCGCCGAAGGTCGTCGCCCAGGGCGGGCAACAGGGGTCACGCGGCATCGCGCGCATCGGGCAATCGCCCCAATTGCGGTTACGGTGTGTTGTGTTCAAGCTGCTGTTTTACTCCCCGCGGATCGCACCGAATACGGGCAATGCAATTCGCACCGCAGCGGCCACCGGAGCAGAACTACACCTCGTCGAACCGCTGGGCTTCGACCTGTCCGAGCCCAAGCTGCGCCGGGCGGGACTGGACTACCACGACCTCGCATCCGTCACCGTTCACGCATCGCTGGACAACGCCTGGAAGGTGCTCTCACCGCAGCGGGTGT
>DASXJI010000310.1:0-3957 GCA_036497495.1 Mycobacterium sp. | reverse complement strand
GTCGCCAATTCCCGGCTCGAGCCGCCGATTCGGATAACCTGCTAAATGATTAGTTAATTCGCATATTCGCGTAACTGTGGAGGTTGCAATGGAGGTCACCAGTCTTCGGGAGCCGAAGATGGCCGATCGGGTGGCCACGGTGTTGCGGCGGATGTTCATCCGCGGCGAGATCACCGAAGGCACCATGCTGCCGCCCGAGTCAGAGCTGATGGAGCGTTTCGGGGTGTCCCGGCCGACCCTGCGGGAGGCGTTCCGGGTGCTCGAGTCGGAGTCGCTGATCCAAGTGCAACGCGGGGTACGGGGCGGCGCGCGCGTCACCCGCCCACGTCGTGAGACGCTGGCCCGCTACGCGGGCTTGATCTTGGAATACGAGGGCGTCACGGTCAAAGACGTCTACGACGCGCGGGTGACCCTTGAGGTGCCGATGGTCGAGCAGTTGGCGAAGGATCGCAGCCCCAAGGTGATCGCCGAACTCGAGCAGATCGTCGAGCGCGAGTCGCAGCTGAACCCCGGCAGCGAGGCCGTCGATCAACTCACCGACTTCCATGCCGCAATCGCGCGGTTGTCCGGCAATGCCACGCTGCAGATCGTCAGCGACATGCTCCATCACATCATCGAAAAGGCCAACCGCTCTTTGCAGCCCACCAAGGGTGACCGCGCCGAGCAGGCGGTCCGCCGTTCGGCCAAGACCCATCGGATGGTCCTGGACATGATCAAGGACGGCGACGCTGAGAAGGCCGGCCAGCTCTGGAAGCGCCATCTCCAGAAGGCAGAGGAATTCGTCCTGTCGGGCTCCGAATTATCCACTGTCGTCGATCTTCTCGAATGACCCAAGTCGACAAGCATACTAACCAGCACGATCTCGAAACTCCCGATTCGATACAGGTCCGCTTCGGCATCTCCTACGTCGAGTCGCGCCCTGCCGAAGCCGTTGCCGCGCTGACCATGCCGATGGAGAGATTCGCCAACCCTTTCACCGGAGCACCGACGATCGGACCGTTGGCCATCCTGGTCGACGCGGCGGCCGGCATCGTCAACCACTATCGGCGACGCCCCGGCCAGTGGACGGTGTCGAGCGAGCTGTCGATGGACCTCGGCCTCGACGGCGTCGGGGAGCTCGACGGCCCCGTACTGGCCACCGCGCACGCATTTGGGCCGCTGGGTGCGACATCGTTGGGGATCTGCACGCTGACCTATTGCGGCGCGGTGATCGGCGGCGGCACGGTGCGGTCGTTTTTCATCGACGCCGATGATGTTGTCCCCCAGCACCGGTCGGAGACCTTACGGCGATCGGCTGAGACCACATTCGCCGACCTGATGGCGGCGCACGTTGTCGACAGTGGCGCCGCCCCGGTGCTGGCGCAGCGTGTCGACGGCAACCTCAATAACGACATCGACATCGTCCACGGCGGTGTGGCGGCAGCGGGCTTGGAGCTCGCGGCCTCGGCGGCGTTGAACCGCGACCGTACCGACGACCTGATGCAGACCGCATCATTGCGGGTGAACTTTCTGCGTCCGTTCTTCGCCGGCCCTGAATCCCGCTACGAGGGCACTCCGCTGCGGACCGGCCGCCACACCGGCGTGGGCGATGCGCAGGCCATCGGCGACGACGGCAAGGTAGCGATCACCGCGCGAGTGACCGCCTACCGCTGACCGATCCCCGCGTCCGGGCCGGCGTCGTCGCTACGCGACGGTTCCAACCCACCACCGCGACAGCTCCGCACGACGCGCCGCTCGGGTGATTGCCGGTAATCCGAGCTCAACCCACGATCGGCAGAAACTCCGGCGCGATCAGGTCTTCCAGTCTGGCCCAGGGCACCGTGATCACCTTGAGCCCACGTCCGAATTGATTATCTGGGAAGTGCAGTTCGATGCCCTGCGCAGTGGGAATCCAGTACTTGAAGTTGATATCGATGGGGGCGAGCGCGCCACTGCTATGCCACTCACCGGGATGCCGTGGCGCGTACACGGTCGGCAAAATCGCTTCGGTCTGTTCGGACAGCCGAGTCAGACCGGCGAGCTTATCGCGGAACAAATTGTCCCAGATGATGTGTGTTCCGCTGCGCATGTCGAGCACGATGGTGGCCACCGTGGGCAATGGCATGTTGGGCTCGTCAGTGTTGTATTGGCCGACAAAGAGCTCGGAAACCGTGATCGGGCGGACAGCCGCCGTGCCGGTTGCGTCAAATGTCCAGTGGTGCTTTGTCGATCCGTCCCATGTGTTTTGTTGGACCTGTCGCATCGCCTCGGCGTCGATGCCCGCGTTGACCACGGAGGCAATATCCGGGTTGCCGCCGTCGATGCGTTGATACTGAACGCTCCAGCTGCCCAGGCCATCCGGACTGCTGCCGGTGATCCCACCGGGCACGGTCACCAGCCTGCCACCACTGGCAACCGGCTCCGCCCAGACCGCGCTCACCTCAGACAAGGCAATCGTGGCGACCGCTGCCGAGATCAACATTGAGCGCCCAAACTTCTTCAGTGCCAAACTTCCTCCACCTCCCGCAGATGACATTGGACTAACTCATGTTCGTTGTATTCGCGGCGCGGCTGGTCTGGTCAGGGGTTCGCCGGTCGGGATCAATCGGGTCTATTTGAGGTCGACTTTGCTGGCCAGCCAACGGTTGTCGATGAGTTCCATCGTGATCGCAACTCTGCTGCGGTCGATGCGCAGTTGGGGATTCACGACGTTGCTGATCGATTGGTCGATGAAGAGCAGCACTTCGACCTTGGTCGTGGTCGCTGATTTGACAGCCGAGTCAACTACGATGCCCTTGCTGATGGCCTTGTTGTCGATGAGCACTTGGCGCAGCTGGCTGGCCGACTGGCTGTACATGTCTTTGAATTCGCCGCTGGCGCCGTCGAGCACCTGAGTGAAGTTCTGGTCGACGTTGTTGGTGTCAATGCTTGTCAATGCGACGGCGTAACGTTGCGCTGTCGCCAGGGCGGCGCGGCTGGCCGCGGCGGTGTCGTTGTGCTGCTTGAGTTGCCAGGCCAAGAACCCTGACAACCCCAATACGGCAACGAAGACAATGCCTACCGCGCCGGCGAGGAAGCGACGAAACCAGCGCCGGCGACGAGAGGCCATCGACGCACTTTCATCGGCATCGGCATCGTCGGCAGCATCGGCATCGTCGAGCGATCCGGCCGGCTCATCGGCCTCCTCGACATTTTCGTCAAGCGATTCGATCGGCTCATCGGTGTCGAGTCCTGCTGCGCTTTCCGGGGTTTCAATATCTGCAGGCGGCATCTGGGTGCCTGCAGGATCATGTTCCTCGGTGAGCCTGTCGAAAACGTCTTTGGCGTTTGTTCGCTTGAAGATCTTTGTCGACATGATGGCCTCTCCTAGTTCGGCATTTTCAGGGGCAACGGCGGGCCACCGTATGGAAGCGGTATTGTGTTGGGGCCCACGGGTGTTGGATCCGCGCGCGCCAGGGGGTCGTAGCCCGGCGGAGGACCGGCGGTGTCATCGCCAGGTGGTCGCGGTGCATTGCGGGCACCGCGGACCAGCACGGAGGGGTCCGGGTTGTCGCAGTAGGTGTAGAGGTACGGCTCGGGATAATCGGGCACGGAGGACGGCAGCCGCGGATGGTTGTAGTCGCAGCCGTAACGCGGGTAAGGGTCCACGATCGCCCAGACAGCACCGTCGTGGAAGATGCTTGCTATGGCCTCAAATGGCGATCCGTGGGGGGCGGCGAACATCTCCCGGAGGGCGGGAGTATGGACATATAGCATCTGCGCCGTCGTGGTGAGGTTCCCCAGCAGTTGGACCATGGTCTCGGAATTGTCGGCGATGATGTTGTCCAGGGCGGTCAACGGCCTGCCGCCGCGATCGGCGAGGGTGCGAAAGCCGCCTGCCATGGCGTTGACCCCGCGCAGGGTCTGCTGCAGGTTTTGTGAGGTATGACGCAGGCCCGGAGTGACGTCGCCCAGCGTTGTGAACACGGTGCGGCTGGT
>DASXJI010000309.1:0-1517 GCA_036497495.1 Mycobacterium sp. | reverse complement strand
TCGCCCAACATCGTCATGGGCCACGGCGGCGGCGGGGCCATGTCGGCCGACCTGATCGAGCATCTGTTCCTGCCGTCGTTCGGCCCGGCAGCCGACACCGGTCTCGGCGACTCGGCGGTGGTCCAGGTCGGCGGCGCACGGTTGGCGTTTTCGACTGATTCCTTCGTCGTCAAACCGCTGGTCTTTCCCGGCGGAACCATCGGTGAGCTGGCGGTCAACGGAACCGTCAACGATTTGGCGATGGTGGGCGCGCAACCGCTAGTGCTATCGACGGCGTTCATCCTCGAAGAAGGCACATCGCTCGACACGCTGGCACACGTAGCGCGCGCCGTCGGCACAGCCGCCATGGCCGCCGGGGTGAAGCTGGTGACCGGTGACACCAAGGTGGTCGACGCGGGCCATGGCGACGGGGTCTACATCAACACCACCGGAATCGGGCTCGTCGACGAGCGCGCAGACATCCGCCCGCAACGCGCCACACCGGGCGATGTCGTCATCGTCAGCGGCGACATCGGTGTGCACGGAATCGCGGTCATGAGCTGCCGGGAAGGCCTGGAATTCGGGACCACCGTCGCCAGCGACACCGCGCCGCTGCACGGGCTCGTCGCCGCGGTCCTTGACACCGGCACCGACGTGCACGTGCTACGCGACCCCACCAGAGGCGGCGTCGCGGCGACACTGAACGAGATCGCCAAGGCCGCGAAAGTCGGGATCTCGCTTGACGAGCGGACCCTGCCCATCCCCGCCGAGGTGCGCGACGCCTGCGGCCTGCTCGGCCTCGACCCGCTCTACGTCGCCAACGAAGGCAAGCTGATCGCTTTCGTGCCACCCGACCACGCCGATCGGGTGCTCGAAGCGATGCGCGCACACCCACAAGGCGCCCACGCGACCGCGATCGGCAGCTGCGTCGCGCAGCACCCGGGGATGGTCGTCGCGCGGACCGCGCTGGGCGGCACCCGAGTCGTCGACCTGCCGATCGGCGAGCAACTACCGCGGATCTGCTGAATAGCGGCACCGAACAAGAGCGCCCTGCTGCACCACTCGCGGGTGCCCGCGATGGTGTGTCCTGCGGCCCCGGGATCGACGCATCGCCAGTGACCCGATAGGACCAAAAGTCCGCCAATCGGGGACTTAGGTCCGCAGCCATTCGCTGCACCGTTGCATAACGTCATCGACAGAATTTGCTATCCACCTGAGCCTGGGAGTGCATCATGACAGACGCCCGTGACAGCCGACCTGTTGTCGTTGGTGTTGACGGATCGAAAGCGGCTGTGCGCGCCGCTGTTTGGGCCGCCGATGAGGCGGTCGACACCGACAGCACGCTGCTGTTGCTGCGTTCGACCATCTCCCACAACTCGTCCTCACGGCCATGAAACGCCGCCGCATCGGGGTGATGATCGCCCGGGGCGACCTCGCCGTGGAATGCGGCTACGAACGGCTGGCCGAACTACAAGAGGAGATCCTCTGGCTGTGCGAGGCCGCGCACCTACCCGTCATCTGGGCGACCCAGGTACTCG
>DASXJI010000308.1:0-2717 GCA_036497495.1 Mycobacterium sp. | reverse complement strand
CGCGATTTCGCCACCCGCTTGTGTGCACAGTTCATCGCCGGCGAAGAAGCGGTCACCGAGGACATCCAGCCGTTCATGTCCGCGATGCGGGAAGAAGGACGGCTCGGCGACGAGATGTACCTGACTCAGTTCGCTTTCGAGGAGGCAAAGCACACCCAGGTTTTCCGGCTGTGGCTCGACGCCGTCGGGATGACCGAGGACCTACACGGCTACCTGGAACCGCTTCCGGCGTATCGAACGATGTTCTACGACGAGCTGCCGGACTGCCTCAACGCCTTGTCGTCCGACTCGTCGCCGGCGGCCCAGATTCGGGCGTCGGTCACCTACAACCACGTCGTCGAGGGCATGTTGGCGCTGACCGGCTACTACGCCTGGCACAAGATCTGCGTGGAGCGCAACATCTTGCCCGGGATGCAGGAGTTGATCCGGCGGATCGGTGACGACGAGCGGCGCCACATGGCGTGGGGCACCTTCACCTGCCGCCGCCACGTTGCCGCCGACGACGCGAACTGGGGCGTCTTCGAATCGCGAATGAACGAGTTGATGCCGCTCGCACTCGACGCCACCGGGCAGGGTTTTGCCCTGTTCGACGTGCCGCCGTTCGGTCTGGTTCAGGACGAAATGACGCAGTACGCCGCCGACAAGGGAATGCGCCGGTTCGGCACGATCAGCAGCGCCCGCGGACGGCCACTTGCCGAGATCGATCTCGACTACTCCCCGGTGCAGCTGGAGGACACCTTCGCCGACGAGGACGAGAAGGCCCTGGCCGCAGTCTAGTCAGCCCACCCACACCGTTTTGGCGTTGCAGAACGCCCGGATGCCGAGGTCGGCGAGCTCGCGGCCGTAGCCCGACCGCTTGACGCCGCCGAACCCGAGTTCGGGGTAGGACACCGTCATCCCGTTGATGAACACCTGACCGGCCTCGATGTCATCGATGAAGCGCTCCTGCTCGGCCTCGTCGTTGGTCCACGCGTTGGATCCGAGCCCGAACTTGGTGGCGTTGGCGATCTCGATGGCTTCATCGATACCCGACGCGCGGTACATCGAGGCGACCGGTCCGAACACCTCCTCGGTGTAGAGCTCCATGTCCTTGGTGATCTCGGTGACCACCGTCGGCGGGTAGAACCAGCCCGGCCCGTCGGGGGCCTTACCGCCGAGGCGGACCTTGGCGCCCGCGGCGACGGCGTCGTCGACCTGCTTGGCGATCTCGTCGCGGCCCGACTCGGTGGCCAGCGGACCCACATCGGTGTCCGGGTCGGTCGGGTCGCCGACCTTGAGAGCCTCCATGCGTTCGACGAACTTGTCCACGAACGCGTCGTAGATGTCGGTGTGCACGATGAACCGCTTAGCGGCAATACAGGATTGGCCGTTGTTCTGCACCCGGGCGGTGACCGCGGTCTTGACCGCCTCGTCGAGGTCGACTGACGGCATCACGATGAACGGGTCGCTGCCGCCGAGTTCCATCACGCTGGGTTTGATCTCATCGCCACAGATGGCGGCGACCGACTGGCCGGCCGGTTCGCTGCCGGTCAACGTGGCGGCCTTGACCCGTGGATCGCGCAGAATGGCCTCGACCGCCTTCGAGGACACCAGCAGCGTCTGGAAACAGTTCTCGGGAAACCCGCCGCGGGTGATCACGTCGGACAGATACAGCGCCGATTGCGGCACATTGGAGGCGTGCTTGAGCAGGCCGACGTTGCCGGCCATCAGCGCAGGGGCGGCGAACCGGACAGCCTGCCACAGCGGGAAGTTCCACGGCATCACGGCCAGCACCACGCCAAGCGGCTGCCACCGGGTGTAGGCGCGCTTCGCGCCGACCTTGGACGGCTCAGCGGGCTCGTCGGCCAGCAGCCTCTCGGCGTTCTCGGCGTAGTAGCGAAAACCCCTGGCGCACTTGATCGCCTCGGCCTTGGCCGACTTCAAAGTTTTGCCCATTTCCAGGGTCATCATGGCGCCGACCTCGTCGGCTTCCTTCTCGAGGAGGTCAGCGGTGGCATTAGCCCATTCGGCGCGCTGGGCGAATGTGGTGGACCGGTGGTAGTCGAGGAAGCGCTCGTGGGCGCGGGCGATGGCTGCTTCGACTTCGTCGTCTGTTGCGGGGGTGAAAGTCTTGACCGTCTCGCCGGTGGCCGGGTTGATCGTGGCGATGGACACGCTGACATCCTTTGGGTGAGGTGGTTTTCTAGCAAAACATGGAGACAGTGTTCGCCATTCCAGCCTGCCACTCCTGGCTCCGGCGCACTGCTTAAGCCAGAAGATTGCGACCACTCACCGGGTCAGCCGTGATGGGTGCGTTCAGTGATCAGGCGAGCTGCGTGAGATTGTTGTCCACCCAGTCGTTGGTCCCGGGTGCGATGTAGAGCTCGTGCAAGTCACCGTCGACCCCGATGAAGTTCACGTGCTGGCTGCTGTCGCTGCCCCAGTAGCCGTGCAGCTCCCGGTCACCCACGATCGGGTCGACCGCGTTCGCCATTTTGGTCAGGTCGTTATCCACGTAGCCGGATCCGGCGCCCTCGGGGGTGCCATAGAGCTCGTGCACATGCCCGTCGACGCCGAAGAAGTTGACGTGACGGCTGTTGTCGCTGCCGTCATATACGTTCAGCGCCGCCCCAACGTTCGGCGCGACGGCGTGCACCACTTTCGTCAGGTTGTGGTCGGTCCAGCCAGCGGCCGGATTGGTGAAAAGCTCGTGGATGTCCCCGTCGGTGCCGATGTAC
>DASXJI010000307.1:0-4326 GCA_036497495.1 Mycobacterium sp. | reverse complement strand
CTACGACACCATGGGCCAGATGAACACCGCGTTCCGCAACATCGTCAACATGCTGCACGGGGTGCGCGACGGCCTGATCCGCGACGCCAACAACTACGAGTCCCAAGAGCAGGCCTCCCAGCAGATCCTGTCCAGCTAGCTCCCTTACCCTCAAACGTCTTAGGAGAACCCTCATGTCGATCAACTACCAGTTCGGCGACGTGGACGCCCACGGCGCATTGATCCGCTCCCAGGCCGCCTCCCTGGAGGCCGAGCACCAGTCCATCGTGCGCGATGTGCTGGCCGCCGGTGACTTCTGGGGCGGCTCGGGTTCAGTGGCCTGCCAGGAGTTCATCACCCAATTGGGCCGCAACTTCCAGACCATCTACCAACAAGCCAACAGCCACGGGCAGAAGGTGCAAACGGCCGGCAACAACATGTCGTCCACCGACTCCGCCGTCGGCTCAAGCTGGGCCTGACCCCGCACCCAGCAAGGGTTCGAATCACACCGGGCATCGTGATGCCCGGTGTGTTTCTTTTGGGCACCTTGCACGCCCGTTCTTATTGCCGTCGCCGCCGAAAACTTGCTGCCGCTGTTGAGTGTTCGAGGTGGTGACGCCGTAGGTGCCGGACGCGCCTACTCAGCAACTGCTACACACGCACCAAGGATGGTCGTCGAGGTGAAGTTGGCCGCGTTGGCCAAGTGATTGTCGGTCGGAGTGTAGGTCGGCAGCGCCGTGACAAACGCGCGACGGTACTGGGCCGAAAGGTTCGCCAGATCCTGGAAGACCGCGTTATCGCTTTGCCGGCCAAGCTGTTCCAATTTGCCGGCGAACGAGTTCATCACGGGTCCAACCGCGTAGTTGACCGCCTTCTGCTCTTTATTCCAATAGATCGACGGGACATTGGGATCCAGTTGCTGCCACGCAGCGGTCTGCTTGCCGAACTCGTTCAACGCCGACTTCCAGTCGGAGCACACGGAGTTGTCGTTGGTGAGCATCGGCTGCGGGTTCGCCAGGTTGCCCACCGGGGCGATGTCGGACGGCGCCGGCGACGGCGACACCAGCGGACCGCGGGCCGCCGCCGACCCGTCGGTGATGGCGGCGCAGATCGCCCCCAGCGCGGACGAAGCACTGTTCGCGGCGCCGGCCAAGTTATTGTCGGCCGGCGTGTATTTGGGGATCCGCTCGGAGTAGGCGCGCGCATATGCGATGAACTGCTGGTAGAGCTCACGCATCACCCGATGCGGCGTCAGCTTGACCAGGCCGACCGTTTGCGCGGCCGCGCCGCGCATCGACTGGCCGGCTGCGATGAATTGCGCACGCAGCTTCGGCGTCCACGCCGAAGCGGGCACCGACCGGTCGCGATCGTTCCACAGCCCCTGGCCACCGTTCGCCAGTTGACCGTTGATCGCCGTCCACGCCGTGCAACTCGGATCGTCGGTGATCACCGCCACGGGCCCGGTATCTTTCGCGCTGGCCACGGGGGCGGTCTCCTGGCTCGAATCATTATTCGAGCCTTTGGGCGCCCCCGAATCCCCACCGCCGAATAGCAACACCGCTGCGACGATCGTTGCCAAGACCGCTACCACGGCCACCCCACCCATTGCCCACTTAAGATGTTTGTTTTCTTTAGGGGCGTCAGTATCAGACGTCACGATGACCCAGCTTAAATGACAACCGGCTCGCCGCAGGCGTATTGGCGACGAGCTGAGACGCTGATTGCGATGGAAACCAACCTGGCCGTGGGGGTTGACATCGACTCGAACAAGAGTTCGAATATGGTATGCGGTGGGACCACCAGAGCATCGACGTCGACGACGGCGCGCTACCAGGTTTGGAACGCATCGGTCTCGTCCGCAGTGTGCGGACGCCGCAGTTCGAGGGCATCACGTTTCACGAGGTGTTGTGTAAATCGGCGCTGAACCGAATTCCGCGGGCCGCGGCGTTGCCATTCCAATACACCGTCAACGGATACCGCGGTTGCTCGCACGCTTGCCGGTACTGCTTCGCCCGGCCGACCCATGAGTATCTGGATTTCGACTGCGGCAACGACTTCGACACCCAGGTGGTCGTAAAGACCAACGTCGCCGATGTACTGCGTCGCGAACTGGCCCGAAAGTCGTGGTGTCGCGAGACGGTTGCGCTGGGTACCAACACCGATCCCTATCAACGCGCCGAGGGTCGCTATGCGTTGATGCCCGGCATCATCGGCGCGCTGGCGGCGGCGGGCACGCCGCTGTCGATCCTGACCAAGGGCACGCTGCTGCGCCGTGATCTGCCACTGATCGCCGACGCGGCCGAACAGGTTCCGGTCAGCCTCGCCGTCTCGCTTGCGGTCGGTGACCCCGAACTGCACAAGCAGGTCGAGCCCGGCACGCCGGGCCCGCAGGCCCGGCTCGGATTGGTCACCGCGATTCGCGAAGCCGGTTTGGACTGTCACGTGATGGTGGCGCCGGTATTGCCGTATCTGACTGACTCTGCCGAACATCTCGACGGATTGCTGCGCCAGATCGCCCAGGCGGGGGCCGTCGGCGTCACGGTTTTCGGCCTGCACTTGCGTGGGTCGACCCGCGGCTGGTTCATGTCGTGGCTGATGCGCAGCTATCCGCAGCTGGTCGGCCGGTATCGCGAGTTGTACCGGCGTGGGGCGTATTTGCCGCAGTCCTACCGAGACGAGCTTCGCGCGAGGGTGGCACCGCTGATCGCCACATACGGGCTGGCCGGCAATCAGCGGCGCTTCGATGCCGCCCCGCCACCGCAGACTGTCGAGACGCTACAGCCGACGCTGTTCTGAGCTAATTCAGGTCGGGTGCGCGGTAGGTGTCGCACTGGTTGGGATCGCCGGTCTGGTAGCCGACGGTGAACCAGTGCTGACGCTGCTCCGAGGAGCCGTGGGTCCACGACTCCGGATTGACCCGGCCGGTGGCCTTCTTCTGGATGCGGTCATCGCCGACCGACGACGCCGCCGACAACGCGTCGGCAATGTCCTTGTCGCTCAGCGGTTCCAGGAAAGGCACACCGGTGCTTTCCTGCTTGGTGGTGGAGGCGTAGTGGGCCCACACGCCCGCGTAGCAGTCTGCTTGCAACTCGGTGCGCACGCCGTTACCGCCGGCGCCTTGCGCGCCCTGCTGAGCGCGACCGAGTGATCCCTGCAGATCCTGCACATGGTGCCCGAACTCGTGAGCTACCACGTATTCCTGCGCCAATGGCCCACCGCTTGAACCGAATTGGGTGCGCAGCACGTCGAAGAAGCCGGTGTCGAAGTAGGCGGTTTGATCGACCGGGCAATAGAACGGGCCGACTTCGGTGCTGGCCGGTCCGCAGCCGGTGTTGACCTGACCACTGAACAGCCGCACCCGCGGCCGGGTGTATCCAGGCATCAGCTGCTTCCACACCGCGTCCACGGAGTTGCCGGTGGCGACCACGCGGCACTGGACGTATTGGTTGGCGTCGGCCCCGGTGCGGCACTTGCTCAGATCGAACCCGGGCGCGACGTCCTGGCTTGCGCTCGGCGCCGGCAGCTGGGTGGCCACTTTGCCGGGATCGACCCCGAGTAACAGCGCGACCACGACGAATAACAACCCGCCGAGTCCGCCGCCGATCGCGATTCCTCGCCCACCGCCCCCCGACGACGCCGTCGTGCTGGTGTCGATCTGCATACCCTCGTTGAAGGTCATCGCACTCTCCGTTGCGGTTTTCGGCGCGGCTGGTGGCCCGGCAAGATCAGCTTTGCACACTACGATTCAGGCGTGCCCGCGGTTGCCGAGGTTCCTGCGCTCGCGTGCACGTCCGTCGGCGATCTCCGGGGCATGGTCGAAGGCGGCGTAGCGGTGTGGCGCGGCGTGCCGTACGCGCAACAGCCGATCGGTGAGCGTCGATTCGCCGCACCGGCGCCGCTGCTGCCCTGGACAGGTGTGCGCGACGCCGTCGAGCACGGACCGTTGCCGCTGCAGAGCCGCTCGATGGTCGCCGGCGACAGCAGAGACCCGAAGATTCGCGACGAAGCCTGCTTGACGATGACGGTGTGGTGGCCGGACGTGTCCGGCTCGCTGCCGGTGATGGTGTGGATCCCCGGCGGGGCGTTCCTCAACGGCGCCGGGCAACTGCAGCTCTACGACGGGTCGCGGCTGGCCGTGCACGGCAACGTCGTGGTCGTCAATGTCACCTACCGGGTGGGGGTTTTCGGCGGTTTCGAGCTCGGCGATCTCGGCGACGGCTTTGACGACAATCTGTGCCTACGCGATCAGATCGCCGCCCTGGCCTGGGTTCGTGACAACATTGCGGCGTTTGGCGGCGACGCCAACCGGGTCACCGTGTTCGGCGAATCTGCGGGCGCCACTTCGGT
>DASXJI010000306.1:0-3261 GCA_036497495.1 Mycobacterium sp. | reverse complement strand
GAGTTGAAAAACATTCGCCAGAACGGCATGACGGCGAACACGTCGCGGTAATTGGACCACTGCGGATGTGCGGGAAACAGCGTCGGCATGGTCACCTCGCCCGCTGTCTTCAACGATCCCGACACCGCCCACAGGATCGGGAACAGCGCGCACGTCGCGATTGCCGTCAGCGTGGCATACAGCACCACACCACGCAGAACGTTGGGCCGCAACGCCCGCTGCGCTACGCCCACGATCGTTCCTCCTGCGCGGCTCGACGACGCCCGAGCCGCAACTGCACAACGGTAAGCACAAGCAGGATCGCGAACATCACCCACGCCAGCGCCGAGGCGTAACCAAACTCCAGGAACGCAAAAGCATGCTGGAACAGCATGATGCCCAGGACATACGTCGCCGTCTCGGGTCCACCGTTTCGCCCGGTCAGAACGTAGACGAGATCGAATGCCTGGAATGCATGGATGATCGAGATGACGACCACGAACGACACGGCGCTGCGAATCAGCGGAACGGTGATCGACACGAACTGACGCAACTCCCCCGCGCCATCGAGTCTGGCAGCTTCATAGAGGTCCTCCGGCACGCCTTGCATGGCAGCCAGCAGGATGACCGTCGCGAACGGCACACTGCGCCATACGCTGACGATGCACAGCGAGGCCATGGCGTATTTCGGATCGACCAGCCAGGGAACGGGGTCGATACCGACCCAGCCGAGGATGATGTTGAGCAGGCCGTTGTTGGTGTTGAACACGAACTGCCAGACGACGGCCATCACCACCGACGACACGGCCAGTGGCAGAAAGATAATAGTCCGAAATACGCCTATTCCCTTTATTTCCCGGTTGAGCACACCGGCCACGGCGAGGCTGATGAGCACGGTGGGCACGACAGTGCCAACCGTGTACACCACCGTGTTGCGCAATGCGATATTGAACAGCGGGTCTTCGGCAAAGAGGCTGCGGTAGTTCGCCAAGCCGACGAACTTGGCCGCGCTGAACATATCCCAGTCGTGAAAGCTCATGTACAGCGAGAATCCGAGCGGAAACAGCATGAACACCGCGACGGCCGTCAGATTGGGCGCGACGAAGATGCGACCGGCCCTGGCGCGCCGCCTCGACGGCCCGCGCCGGCGGGCTACCGCGCCGGCTGCATCGATCGGTGTCATGGTGTCCGGAGTATCTCGTCGATTTTGGGTGTCAGTCCCTCCTTCAGCGACGCCGCGGGCCGCGTGCCGCGCAGAACCGGGCCGATGTTGCGGTCCATTAACGCGACGATCTTCGGCCACGCCGGAGTGACGGGTAGGCCCTCGGCATGTGCCGGCCCGCCGGTCAGCACCGCCATATTTCCGATCCTGTTATGCGCCTTGGCGAAATCGGGCGATCGGACCGCAGACCGCAGCGCCGGTACGAACAGGCCCGTTTCGGCGATCACTGCTTGTCCCACCGGCCCGGTGGCGAATTTCACGAACTCCCACGCCTGTTTTTTGCGGGGGCTACTCGATGCGATGGCCAGCCCGGTGGTACCTATATTCGAGTGAGCAGCATGCCCTTTCGGGCCGGTCGGCAGCACAGCGAGGTCGAAATCCAGGTCCGTGGCCCGCACAAGCGTCTGATATCTCCAATGCCCACCGAGCGCCATCGCGGCATGACCCGAGGTGAAGAGGTCCGTCTGAGACATCGACTGGGATTCCGACGCGGTAGGCGCAACCCGGTACTTGTTATTCAGATCGGCATAGAACTGAATGCCCTCGATGAACGCGGGGTGATCGAAATTGAGGTGCGTCGGGTTCATCCGCGGATCCGACCAGGGGACTCCGTTGTTCATCCCGAACATCAGGGCAGAGTAATAAGGGGCCCAGGTGTCGACGAATCCCCACTGACTGACCCGGCTCGAGCGCTCGCGTTTGGTGAGCGCCCTGGCGGCATCGAGGAATTCGCCGAAGCTCCACGGCTGGTCCCATCGCCCCGGTGGTGGACGCACGCCGGCCTCGGTGAACAACTTCTTGTTGTAGTACAGGAAAGTTCCGGACCATTGCTCCGGAAACGCATACTGCCCACCGTTATAGGTGAATGTCTCATACATCGATGCGACGCTGTCCGCTCTGAGCTCAGCGGCGAATGTCTTGTCGTGGGCCAGCATCGCGTTGAGATCCAGCAGCACTCCCCGTTCGGCCAGTCCGGCGTAAGTGAATTCCCATGCCATCAGGACATCCGGACATTTGCCGCCGGCGCAGTAGATCGACACATGCTGCAGTGCGTCCGATCCGGACAACAATGTCCGAACCTTGATGTCGGGATGCCTGCGCTGGAATGCATCCACGACGCGCTGCCGGGCATCTGCCTCTTCGGGGTTGGCCGCGAAGAAGAAAGTCAGTGCATCGTCGTCGGAGCTGCACGCCGTCGGCGAGAGCGCCAGCGACGCGGCGCCCAGTGCACCGGCGCCGAGTGCACCGGCGCCGCGGAGCAGCGTCCGCCGATCGAAGGGCTGAGCGCAACCATGGCTGGTGTTCGTGGTGGGTCTCCGGCTCGCAGTGATGGTTACGTTGTTCTTTCGTAGTCGGTCCGGCTGTGGTGTTCCTGGCTGCGGTCAATCGTCGATTCGGTGATCACCGGGGAAGTAACGGACGCGGTGGATCCCCGTGCCGCGCCGGGCCACGTCGGCGAACAGAACGCCGCGGCGTATCCCCGAGGTGACCGATGCGGCGACGGTGGAGCCCGCGGCAATCAACTTCGTGGCGCTTGCACCCGAACATCGCTCGACGAGTTCGGTGAGGTCGGCTTTCTCGTCATCGCCGAAAGTGATTGTCGCACCGGATGACAATGCCTGCAGCGCGCCGAATCTGTCGCGTCGTCCCACCGCGTTCACGAACCTGTCGACCAATGTTTTCTGCCGAGATCCCAGCCTGCGGAATCCGGCCACGAATCCGGCGGTACCGCGCAGCCGCTGATTGCGGATCAGACCTTGCGAGAGTTGAACGGTGGCCGGCACCGCGGATACCCCGTTGCCCAGGAATTGCAACACCATCGCGGGCAGCTCCCAGTACGCGCGCAGCGTCACGACCTTTGACTCACCGTCGACCTCACGCAGGTCGTATCGGAGGATCGCCGGAATCGTCATGGTGACCGCGGACCCCATGGCCACCTCGAGATCGAGATCGCGGATCACCGACGAGCCGCGGACGATGTCGAGATCGCGATGAAACGCGATATCGCGCGGGCCGATGAAGGTGTCGTAGAACCGGCCGATCTCGACCGGCCCCGCATG
>DASXJI010000305.1:0-8773 GCA_036497495.1 Mycobacterium sp. | reverse complement strand
CCGAATCAAGCCCGCCGCAATCGATTTCGCGATAATCGCGTCCGCCGTACAGACAACCACCCGGCTGGTAGCTTAGCCAGCTATGGGTGCTTTGGATGGACGCGTTGCCTTGATCACCGGCGGAGCCCGCGGGCAGGGCCGCGCACATGCGTTGGCGTTGGCCGCCGAGGGAGCCGACATCGTGGTCGCCGATGCTCCAGCTGCGATGGCGGAGCTGACCTACCCGTTGGGCACCGAGGACGACTTACGCGAGACGGCAAAGTTGGTCGACGAGCTGGGCCGGCGCTGCATGCCGCTGACCGTGGACGTGCGGGATGCAGCCGCAGTGAACGCCGCAGTCAAACAGACCGTCGCCGATCTCGGCAGCCTCGACATCTTGGTGGCCAATGCCGGAATCGTCAGCACCGGGCCACTGGACGAGGTCAGCGATGGGGTCTGGCAGCAACTCGTCGACACCAATCTGACCGGTGCGTTTCACACCCTGCGCGCAGCCATCCCGGTGATGCGGCAGCAGAAGTTCGGCAGGATCGTCGTGACCTCGTCGATGGGCGGCCGGATGGGTATCCCCGACCTGGCCGCCTACAACGCGACGAAGTGGGGCGTCATCGGCCTGGCGAAGTCCGTCGCTCTGGAGGTCGCGAAAGAGGGAATCACGATCAACGTCGTCTGCCCGACTACGACGCAAACACCGATGGTGCAACCCACCGGCGGCGCAGACATCCCCGACGATCTCGTGCGCCGGATGATGAAAGCCAATCCGATCCCTCAGCCCTGGCTGCAGCCCGAGGACGTCAGCCGAGGCGTGCTGTACTTAGTGACCGATCCAGGAGTCATCACCGGCAGCGTCCTCGAGATCGGCCTCGGCGGAAGCGCCCGAATTCACTGACGTAAGCCCAAGCGCCCCGTCAGGCGTTTACGAGCGACTCGTCCCTCTTCTCTAGCGGCGCAGGCCATGGCGACGGCTTTGGCCGTTGCCGGACAACCTGCGGCCACCAGAACCACTTGCCCATCAGTGCGGCGATAGACGGCGTCATCAGCGACCGCACGATCAGGGTGTCGAAGAGCAACCCGAGCCCGATGGTGGTCCCGACCTGGCCGATCACCGTCAGCTGGCTGACCGCCATCGTCATCATCGTGAAGGCAAAGACCAGCCCGGCCGAGGTCACCACCGACCCGGTGCCGCCCATAGAGCGGATGATCCCGGTGTTCAGCCCGGCGTGGATCTCCTCCTTGAACCGCGACACCAGCAACAGGTTGTAGTCGGCACCCACCGCGAGCAGGATGATCACCGACATCGCGAGCACCATCCAGTGCAGCTCAATGCCAATCAGGTGCTGCCAGATGAGCACCGACAGCCCGAACGATGCGCCCAGGGATAGCAAGACGGTGCCGACGATCACCGCGGACGCCACCACGCTTCGCGTGATGATGAGCATGATGATGAAAATCAAGCACAGCGAGGCAATTCCGGCGATCAGCAGGTCATAGTTGCTGCCGTCGCTCATGTCCTTGAAGGTGGCCGCAGTGCCGCCGAGATAGATCTTCGATCCCTCCAGCGGCGTGCCCTTCAATGCCTCCTGCGCCGCATGCTTGATCGCCGCGATATGCGAAATGCCTTCTGGCGTCATCGGATCACCTTGATGGCTGATGATGAAGCGCACGGCACGCCCATCCGGCGAGATGAAGTTCTTCATCCCCCGCTTGAATTCGGCGTTGTTAAAGGTCTCCGGCGGCAGATAGAAGGAATCGTCGTTCTTCGACTCGTCGAACGCCTTACCCATCGCTGCCGAGTTCTTCTGTGAGGCCTTCTGCTGATCCTGCAATCCTTTCTGGGTGGAGTACATCGTCAACATGGTGGTCTTCATGTCCTTCATGGTGGCGATCATCTCCGGCATCAACGCCGTCAACTGCGGCATGAGCTTGTCGAGGTTATCCATGACGGGCAGCAGGCTCTGGATGTCCTCGGTCATGGTGTCGATGCCGTCGAGGCCGTCGAAGACCGACCGCAGCGACCAGCACACCGGGATGTCGAAGCAATGCTTCTCCCAGTAGAAGTAGCTGCGAATAGGCCGGAAGAAGTCCTCGAAATCGGCCATGTGGTCTCGCAATTCGGCGACATCGATGGTCATGGAGTGCATCTTCTGCACCATCACGTGCATGTCGTCGGACATCTGCTTGGTCAAGTTCTGCATCTTGACCATGCTGTTGATGGTCGAATCCATCATGGTGGCCTGCTTGAGCATGTCGGCCATCTGGTCTTCCTGGTACTTCTGGTTCATCTGCTGGCTGACACCTTGCATGCTGATTTGAAACGGGATCGAGGTGTGCTCGATCGGGGTGCCCTCAGGCCGGGTGATCGCCTGCACCCGACCGATGCCGGATTCCCGGAAGATGGCCTTCGCGATTTTGTCGATGACCAGGAAGTCAGCGGAATTCCTTAGATCGTGGTCACTTTCGATCATCAACAGCTCAGGATTCATCCGGGCCTGAGAGAAATGCCGGTCGGCGGCCGCGTATCCGGCGTTCGCCGGCAGATCGGCGGGCAGGTAGTTACGGTCGTTGTAGTTGGTCCGGTAGCCGGGCAAAGTGAGCAGTCCCACGAGCGCCAGCGCGATTGTCGCGATCAGGACCGGTCCGGGCCAGCGGACGACGAGTGCGCCAATCTTGCGCCACCCGCGGATTCGCTGAGTGCGCCGCGGCTCGAGCACACTACGGAAACGCGACGCCACCGAAATCACCGCGGGGCCAAGCGTCAACGCTGCCCCGACGACCACCACCATGCCGATCGCCAATGGAATCCCCAGCGTCTGGAAGTAGGGCAGGTTGGTGAAGTGCAGGCAGAACGTCGCACCGGCGATCGTCAGACCCGATCCGAGCACGACGTGCGCGGTACCGTCAAACATGGTGTAGTAGGCGTCTTCTCGCGATTCGCCGTTGGCCCGGGCTTCCTGATATCGGCCGATGAGGAAGATCGCGTAGTCGGTGGCGGCCGCGATCGCCAGCGTGACCAGCAGGTTGGTCGCGAACGTGGAGAGCAAAATGATCTTGTGGTAGCCGAGGAACGCCACCATCCCGCGGGCGGCAGCGAGTTCGAGCACCACCATGGTCAAAGTCAGCAGCACCGTCACCACCGAGCGATAGACCAGCAGCAGCATCGTGATGATCACCAGGAAGGTGACGGTTTCGATCACCTGCAGGCTACGATCGCCGGCGATGTTCTGGTCGGCTGACAACGCGGCAGGTCCGGTCACGAACGCCTTGACGCCGCTGGGCGCCGGGACGCTTGCGACGATCTTCTGCACCTCCTCGACAGACTCGTTGGCCAGTGCTTCACCCTGATTTCCGACCAGGTAGACCTGGACGTAAGCCGCCTTGCCATCGTTGCTTTGCGCACCCGCTCCGGTCAGCGGGTCACTCCACAGATCCTGAACGTGCTCAACGTGTCTCGGGTCAGCATCAAGCTTCTTGACCATCTCGTCGTAATACGCATGCGCGTCGGCGCCGAGCGGCTTCTGCCCCTCGAGAACGATCATCACCGCGCTGTTGGATTTGTACTCGTGGAACACCTCGCCGACGCGTTTGGTGGCGACCACCGACGATGCGTCGTCCGGGCTCATCGACACCGAGCGCATCTTCCCGACCGCCTCCAATTGCGGGACGATCACGTTGAGCACGGCGATCAATGCGATCCAGCCGATGATGATCGGTACGGCGAATGTACGGATGAACCGCGGGATCTTCGCGCGCGCCATGCGTCTGGGCGCGACCGGGATTTCGTCAGTGTGGGCATCGGGAAAACTTGTGCTCATGCTGATTTCACCATGCAGAAGGTCAGGGCGTGCACGCCGTTGGAGATGTTCTCGTCCTTGGTTTCGTCGTCGACGGTGATACGACAGCCGATGACATCACCGTCGCTTTGCGCCGACAGATTCGGGAACACCGACGGAGCGGTGGTACTGAGGGTCAGCGTCCAGGGCAGCGGCGCGCCGTCCAGCCGTTGCGGCTGTGCGCTCAGATCCAGGTAGTTGACGTTGGCGCGACGGGCCGCGCCGAAGATCTCGTACTTGACGACCTTCGGTTTGAACGGCTTGGAATCGTCAAGTCGCGGGGTCGTCATGACGCCGGTGTCGTGGGCACCGAAAAACGACTTGACCCGCGTCACCGCGAAACCGCCGACCACCACGACCGTGACGATCAACAGCGGCAACCATGCATTTCGGAATATCTTCGCTACCTGCACCTAGTACATGATGTGTACTTTTTGCAGGATGTGCAAGTTAAAACTTAGATGAGCTAGATCATCCCGAGAAAATACTGTTGACCAGGGCAGCTGCGCGTTCGACGTACGCCATGGGCGTGTCGTCGGCGTCCTTCGGCTCGCCGTTCGACCAACTCTCCAGGCCCGAACGAATGGCCGTGATCGCCAACGCAGCGATGAGCGCCGACATCTCGTCGTCGGGCCCCATCGCTTGACGGCGAGACACGATCTCGGTCAAGTGGTTCTGAAAACGTTCCAGATCGGCGAGGAAGGCCGCCAGCACCGCAGGAGTCGTCTTGGCGAGTTCCAGCATGGCTTGGGCTTGTTCGCGCTCAGGCGGCACGTCGCGGACATGGTGTGCCGCAAGGGTTATCAGCTCCGCGAGAACCACTGAATAGGAAGCCGGCCCGGCGCCGACGAATTCCTCGACCAGTTCCGGCGGGATGTCCGAAGGCCCGTAGGCGATCGCGGACTCTTTGTTGGGAAAGTAATTGAAGAATGTGCGGGTCGAAATCCCGGCTTCGTTGCAGATACCGTCGACGGTCACCTTGTCCCAGCCGCGTTCACGCGCCAGTCGCACCGCCGCGCCGCGAATGTCCGCGCTGGTCTGGCGGCGCCGTCGCTCGCGCAGGCCCATGGAACACGTCATACGCCCATGGTTGCACGTTATGCACACATTGCAGCCAAAGGCGAGGAGACGGGCTAGGCGGCCGACTTCTCCAGGATGTGCACGCCGCACGCCGACCCGAGCCCGATCACGTGAGCCAGCCCGACCTTGGCGTTCTCGATCTGACGGTCGCCCGCCTCGCCGCGCAGGTGATGGCAGACCTCCCAGATGTTGGCGATGCCGGTGGCCGCGATGGGATGCCCCTTGGACTGCAGGCCACCCGACACGTTCACCGGGGTCGAGCCGTCCCGCCACGTCGCACCCGTGTTGAAAAAGTCTGCGGCTCCGCCTTTTTCACACAGCATCAAGTTGTCGTAGTGCACCAACTCCGCGGTCGCGAAACAGTCGTGCAACTCAACCAGGTCGAGGTCGCTCGGGCCGACACCGGCCTGCTCGTAGGCACTCGCGGCGGCGTTGCGAGTCAGCGTGTTGACGTTCGGCAAGACCTGGCAACCATCCTCGAAGGGATCGGTGGTCAAAATCGATGCCGAGACTTTCACCGCGCGGTTGCGCTGCTGTAAAGCCAGCGACTTCAACGTCTCGCCGTTGCACACGACCGCCGCCGCGGCACCGTCGCAGTTGGCCGAGCACATCGGACGAGTGTTCGGGTAGGCGATCATGACGTCGTTCATGATCTGCTCAAGGGTGAACTTCTTCTGGTAGGCGGCCAGCGGATTCAGCGTCGAGTGGGCGTGATTCTTCTCGCTGATCTTGGCGAACAGCTCGAAGCTCGTGCCGCCGTACTTGTGGCCGTATTCGGTGCCGATCTGGGCGAATACACCAGGCATGGCCTCGGTGCCGATTCGCCCGTCGACCGGCGCAACGGCCCCGTAACGGCCGCGCGGGGTCCAGACGTCGGCGTCCTTTTTCTTCGTGCCGGCACCGCCGAGCAGCCCGGCCCCGGACAGCTTCTCGACGCCGACCGCCAATCCGTACTTCACCTCACCGGCCTTCACGGCCATGATCGCGGTCCGAAGCGCGGTGGCTCCCGTCGCGCAGGCGTTGGCGACGTTATAGACCGGGATGCCGGTCTGACCGACCTGCTTTTGCAGCTGCTGTCCGATTCCGGCGTTCGCGGCCATCAGGTTTCCGGCGGCAATGACGCCGACGTCGGCCATCGTGACGCCGGCGTCGGCGAGCGCCCCGGTCGCGGCCTCGGCCGCCAGGTCAACGGTGTCCTTGTCGGGATGCTTGCCGAATTTGGTCATCCGGATTCCGAGAATCCAGATGTCGTCGCTGGCGCTCATATGACTGCTCCTTCGTGAAGTGGATCGTCAGGTCGCGGGTTCGAAGCCGAAGCCGATCGCCTCGGTGCCCGCCGAGTCGGTGCCGATCGAATAAGTAGCCAGCCGCACTTTCATCCCGTCGCGAACGTGCTCGGGATCGGGCTCGACATTGACCAAATTAGCGCGCACCTGGGTGCCGTCGCAGTCGACCACCGACGCGATGAAGGGGGTGGGAATGCCCGGTGCGGCAAACGTGACGATGGTGAACGCTCGCAGTGTGCCCTCGGTCGCAACCGCAACGGGTAAAAATTCGGACGCGAAACAACTGGCGCAGGCGTTGCGCCGATCGAAGAATCGGGCGCCGCAGTTTGTGCATTCCTGCGCGACGAGGTAGGGATCGCCGTCATCGAGCGCCAAGTAGTCGACCAATGGGATCTGACCCGTCATAACACCTCCGTCGTATGTACTGTTGACCGTAGCGAGTGCGGCCCGATTACAGATCCGGAATATCGAGATCGGGGCGTAGCAATACTGAGACTTCCGCCGCGACAAGCGATATGCGTAAACTCCTCGCTAGCGATAGTTAAGTAGACACGACAATTCTTTAGGTCGATTTGGTATGCAGGATGCGGCTCCGGTTCAGGTTGAGTCCGACCATCAGTCGCTGTGGACCTACGTCGCCTGCCCGACTCTTGTTGTTGACCAAACCGGAGCTATCCGGGCTCTGAGTGCGTCGGCGCAGTCGCTGTTACCCGAGGCAGAGCTGGGAACTCAGCTGGAGACCGCCGTCGGATGGCTCTCGGCCGTACATCTTCGGCTCGTCGAGCCGGCGTCGGCCCCGGACAGTCAGGAGTCGTTCAGTGCGGCGGGCCCCGTAGCCGGCCGCAAGTTCGACGCCCACCACGCAATGCTTCCCAGCGGCGAGGTGGCATGGTCGCTGGTCGAGGACGCCGGTCAGGTGCTGCGCGAGGCCCAACACGCACTGACGCGCGAGCACGAACGCGCCGAATTCCTGCTCGAAGCGTCGTCGGTTTTGATGGCGTCGCTGAATATCGACCGGTGTCGGGAAGCGACCGTGCAACTTGCGGCTCGGGATCTCGCCGACGCTGCTGTCGTTGTCGCGCCCGCCAGCCGAGGCCGGCGGATGCCGATCTTCTACGGCGACTCCACCGGCGTCGTGGAGCAGCGCAGTGTGGATGCCGATCCGACGTCGGTCGCCGGTTTGAGCGAGGCGTTGCGGGAATTCCCGCCGGTTCCCGCTCGCTGGATCGACGCCGCGACGCTGCCGGATTGGCTGATTCCGTCGGGGTTTGCCGGGCCGGTGGGTTCGGTGATGATCACACCGCTGCCTGGTCACGGCGTGTCGGCAGGTGCGTTGGTGCTACTGCGGCACGTCGAGGAGAGCGCGTTCAGCGAAGACGACGAGGTACTCGCGCGGTTGTTCGCGGCGCGGGCCGGTGCGGCGCTGTCGGCCGCCCGACTGTATGCCGAGCAAGCCTCGGTCACCCGCACGCTGATGCGCGACTTGCTGCCGCCGCAGTTGCAGCCGGTGCACGGGATCGAGTTCGCCGGCGGTTACCGGGCATCGGAAGACTACGAAGTCGTCGGCGGCGACTTCTACGACGTGCACCCCGCGGCGACCGCCGACGGCGAGACGCTGGTTGTTCTCGGCGACGGATGCGGCAAGGGCCTCGAGGCCGCGATGCTCACCGGCAAGATCCGTAACACGCTGCAAGCGTTGACTCCCCTGGCCGCCGATCATCAGGCAGTCCTCGAATTGCTCAACGGCGCGATGCTGTCCACCGAGCACTGCCGTTTCGCCACCTTGGTACTGGCGTCGGTCGCCAACCGCGACGGCGGAGTGTTCCTGCGGCTGACCAGCGCCGGCCACCTGCCCCCACTGATCGTGCGCGACGGCGGGCAGGTCGAGCAGGCCAATACCTGCGGCACGCTCATCGGCGCGTTGCCGAACATCCACGCGCAGTCGTTTGAGACATACCTGGCGCCAGGCGAGACCTGCGTGCTCTACACCGACGGGCTCACCGAGGCGCGGGGTGGGCCGCTGCGTGACTACATGTTCGGCGAGGAGCGTCTGGCGGCCGCGCTGGCCGAGTGCTCCGGACTGCCCGCCGAGGCGGTGGTCGAGCGCGTCATGGTGCTGGCCACCCAGTGGATCGGCCAGCAGGTGCACGACGATATCGCCGTCGTGGCCATCACCGCCCCACGCCGCACACACCGGAGCGCCGTCGACGGCCATACCCGGGGCAGGTTCACAGCTTGAGCTCTCACGCACTGGCCGACAAGAAGAGTTCGGCGACCGATCCCCCATTGCCTACATGAACTTTTCCGTGACTATTACCAAGACCGGATGGTCGGCCTGCGTGCGAGTCACCGGCGACCTCGACTACGAGACTGCCGATGAGGTCGTCGAGGCGGCATCGCAATTATTCGCGCAGCAGGTCGACCTGATCGACCTGCACCTCGACTTCAGCGGGTTGACATTTCTGGACTCGGCGGCCCTTTCCGGCCTGCTACTGCTCCATCGCCGGACCACTCAGTCGGGCGTTCAACTGCATCTCGACCATCGCCCCGCATTTCTCGACCGGGTGCTGCAGGTGACCG